>DATCXY010000528.1:0-1610 GCA_036570585.1 Solimonas sp.
AATAAGTCAGGTCATGCGGCGTGATGTCCGGCGCCAGCACGCGCAGGCGATGCTTCGGATCGACCGCGTACAGCAGCACCTGATACATGCCGCCGTACGAGCCACCGTAGGAGCCGACCATCATTTCGCCATTGTTGCGCCGGCGCAGACCTTCGAGATTCTCGGCCCAGTCGAGCACCGCAATCAGGTCTTGCCCTTCGTATTCCGGGTCCATGACGCGCACGGTGCCGCTCGATTCACCGAAGCCGCGCTCGTCGATCGAGATCACGTAATAGCCTGCGTCATTGAGGCGCTTGATGAAACTGCCGTCCGGGGCCGTGGTTTCACGCGAGCCGCCGTAACCGTGACCCTGCAGCACCAGCGGATAGCTCTTGCCGACGACCAGATGCGTCGGCTCGAACACCTGCACAACCATCGTGTCGCCGGTCACGGCGACCGGAATTTCCTGACGATAGATCGCACCGTCGCGGTCGGCGGCCACCGGCGTGGTGGTGACGCCGCTACGGCTGTCGACGTTGTCGCTGGTGGACGAGCTCGTGCCGCAAGCGGCGAGCAGCAGCGCAAGGCAGAACGCGACCAACGGCCGCGCAGCGCAATCAACATTCATCGGTAAGCCCCCGTGGCACTATCGTGTGCCTATTCTGTTCCTTGCACGATAACGCAAAAATGCCGCGCCGATGACTGGCCCTCTTCAGGTAATTCTGGCTCTATCTGCTGCGCTGCTGGTCGGCGGCTGCAGCAGCTTGACGTACTACACGCAGGCGGTCGGCGGCGAGATCGCCATTCTTCGCGCACGTCAGCCGATCAGCGAGCTCCTCGCTGATCCGGCAGTTTCACCGAAACTCAAAGCGCGCCTGACGCTGGTACAGGACGCGCGCAACTGGGCAGTGACGGCGCTCGATCTGCCGGACAACGGCAGTTATCGCAGTTACGCGAATGTAGGTCGACCGTACGTGGTCTGGAATGTGTTCGCTGCGGGTGAATTTTCAGTGGCGCCGCTGCAGCACTGCTTTCCGGTTGCCGGCTGCGTCGGCTATCAGGGCTGGTACAGCGAGGCAGCGGCGCACGCCAGTGCCGAGCAGCTGGCAAGCGAGGGCTACGATGTTTATGTCGGAGGCGTGCCCGCGTATTCGACGCTCGGCTGGTTCGACGATCCGGTGCTGAACACGATGCTGCGCTGGGACGACGCGACCTTGCTGACGACGCTGTTCCACGAACTCGCGCATCAGAAGCTGTACATCAGGCACGACACGCGATTCAACGAATCGTTTGCCGAATTCGTCGGTGAGGAAGGCCTGCGCGAATATCAGGCACAACGTGCGATGCCGTTGGCCGCTGACGTGGAGGGACGGCGCGCGCGAAGCGAGCAGTTCAGCAAATTGGTGTTGGCGACGCGCGATGAGTTGGCGGCGTTGTATCGCGAACCGCTGAGCGCAGACGTGATGCGCACGCGCAAGGCGGTGGTGTTTGACGAGCTGCGCCATCGTTATGCGCAACTGCGCGATCAGCAGTGGGGCGGCAAGGGCTGGTACGACCCGTTTTTTGGCGCGCCGCTCAACAATGCGCGCCTGCTGCCGTTTGGTCTCTACGATGACCAAATTCCGGCGTTT
>DATCXY010000529.1:0-2613 GCA_036570585.1 Solimonas sp.
GCGGGCTTTGTGCATAATCGGGTCATTGCGATCTGGGGGATTTGCACCGATGAGTCTGCTGCGCACCAAGCCTGTACTGCCCGATGCCGCGGACCGTGGCCTGAAACGTGTACTCGGCGCCTGGGATCTCACCCTGCTCGGCGTCGGCGCGGTGATCGGCGCCGGCATCTTCGTACTGACCGGGATCACGGCGGCAACGCAGGCGGGTCCCGCCGTCGTCATCTCGTTCCTGATCGCCGGTTTTGCCTGCGCATGCGCCGCGCTGTCGTACGCCGAACTCGCGAGTTCCGTCGGCGGTGCCGGCTCGGCCTACGGCTACGGTTATGCGAGCCTGGGCGAACTCCCGGCGTGGGTGATCGGCTGGATGCTGCTCTGCGAATACATGGTCGCGATCCCGGCGGTGGCGACCGGCTGGTCGGGATATGTCGTCAACTTCCTGCAGTCGCTCGGATCGGGACTGCCCGACTTTCTGACGCACGGCCCGATCGACAAACTCACGCCCGGCCTGATCAATCTGCCGGCGTTCCTGATCGTGCTGGCGATTGGTCTGCTGCTCGCGTCCGGCGCGAAGATGAGTGCGTTGTTCAACGCGATCATGGTCGCGGTCAAGGTCGCCGCGATCCTGCTGTTCATCGGCGTCGCCGCGTTTCATATCGACGCGCAGAACTGGACGCCGTTCATTCCGCCGCTCGAGATCACGGCCGGCTCGGCGGCCGGTTTCAGTTGGGAAATGCGCCTGCTCGACGCAATCGAGCTCGGACTGGGCTTCGGCGGCGGTGGCGAAACGCACTTTGGCGTGGTCGGCATCATGACCGGCGCCGCGACGATCTTCTTCGCGTATCTGGGCTTCGACGCGGTTTCGACGGCCGCCGAGGAAACACGCAACCCGCAACGTGATCTGCCGATCGGCATTCTCGGCTCGCTGGCAATCTGCACGGTGCTGTACATCGTCGTCTCGCTGCTGCTGACCGGCATGGTCAGCTATCGCGATCTCAACGTGCCGTCTCCCGTGGCCTCGGCACTGTTGCAGGTCGGGCAGACCACTGCCGCCGGCATCATTTCGATCGGTGCGATCGCCGGCCTCACCACGGTCATCCTCGTCATGTATTTCGGCCTCACGCGCGTACTGTTCGCAATCGCCCATGACGGTCTGTTGCCGAAGCTCTTCGCGTACGTCAATCCGAAGTCCGGCACGCCGATCGGCTCGATCGCCGCCGCTGGCGTCATCATGCTGGCGTTCTCCGGCTTCGTGCCGCTGGGCCGGCTCGCCGAGCTCGCCAACATCGGTACTCTCGGTGCGTTCGTCGTGGTCTGTGCGGGTGTGATCGTCATGCGTCGCACGCATCCCGATCTGCCGCGACCGTTCCGCACGCCGGCCTCACCATTGATTCCGCTGCTCGGGATGGTGTCCTGCGGCTATCTGATGCTCAACCTCGCGGCGTTCACCTGGACCGCGTTCGGCGCGTGGATGCTGATCGGCCTGGTCGTCTACTTTGCGTACTCACGTTCGCACAGCGCGTTGGCAAATGCCCACAACTGAGGTTTTGTTGACGCCAGCTGCGTAAAATTCGGCGATGAATCCAACTTCGTCCGATGCCGTGAGCGCGCACGGCCAAGCGCAGCGCTGCGGCGTGCTGCTCGCCAACCTCGGCACACCCGACGCACCAACGTCGCTGGCGATTCGTCGCTATCTCGCAGAATTCCTCAACGATCGACGTGTCGTCGAAATTCCGCGCGCCATCTGGTGGCCGATCCTCTACGGCTTCATCTTGCCGTTCCGCCCACGTCGCCTCGCACACGCCTACCAGTCGATCTGGACCGCCGACGGCTCACCGCTGCTGGCCATCAGCCGCGCGCAGCAAGCCGGCCTGCAGGCCCGACTTGGCGACGAGGTGCCGGTGGCCCTGGGCATGCGCTACGGTTCGCCATCGATCGCCGGTGCGATCGACGAGCTGCTCGACCGTGGAGCGCGGCGCATCGCCGTGTTGCCCCTGTATCCGCAATATTCGGCCACCACCACCGCGACCGTGTTTGAAGCCGTGGTCGACCACGTGCGATCGATGCGCTGGTTGCCGGAACTGCGCTTCGTCAACGGCTATCACGACGACGACGCCTATATCGCGGCGCTAGCCGCCTCGGTGCATGCCCACTGGGCACAGCATGGGCGCGGCGAACACCTGCTGATGTCGTTTCACTCGATCCCCGTGCAATGCCTGCAGGCCGGCGATCCGTATTACTGCTTTTGCCAGAAGACCGCACGCCGGCTGGCGACGGCGCTTGAACTGGCACCGGACGGCTGGACCCTGTCGTTCCAATCGCGAATCGGCCGCGCGAAGTGGCTTTCGCCCTACACCGATTTGGTGATCGAAAGACTGGCGCGTAGCGGCGTGAAGACGCTGGATACGATCTGTCCGGGTTTCTCCGCCGATTGCCTGGAAACGCTGGAAGAGGTCGCGCAGCGTTACGCCGAGCAGTTTCAGAGCGCAGGCGGCTCGGCCCTGCGTTACATCTCTGCGCTCAACGCTGATGGCACGCATCTGGACTTTCTCGCGGCGTTGGCACGCCGGCAATTCGCCGGCCAGACCGCGCCAGGCCAAGCCGATCCCCAAGCCG
>DATCXY010000530.1:0-5621 GCA_036570585.1 Solimonas sp.
CAAGGCTGCATACCTACACACGAGAGAGAGACATGATTCGTAAGTTCATTGCCATCACCGGCGTCATCCTGGCCATCACCACGCTGCCGGCCCTGGCCGATGTCAAAATCGGTGCCGTGCGCTCGGCCGATCTGGCGCAGCAGGCGCCGCAGTTCAAGGCCATGCAGAACCAGCTCAAGGCGCAGTTCGAGCGCCGCCAGAATGATCTGGAAGCCGAAGCCAAGAAGCTGCAGGACGACGGCCAGGCCTTCCAGAAGGAAGCTGACATGCTCGCGTCGGCTGACCGCGCCAAGAAGGAAAAGGATCTGACCACGCGCCGTATCGATCTCGAATCGAAGGGCCGTCAGTTGCAGGAAGATTTCAATACCGCGCGTCAGCAGCAGTTCGCCAAGACCATGGACGCGATCAAGACCGTGATCGACGCCGTCGCCAAGGAACGTGGCCTCGACCTGATCGTCGAAAATCCGGTGTTCGCCAAGCCTGAGCTCGATGTCACCGACGACGTGCTCAAGCGTCTGAAGGCCGCCGGCACCAAGTAAGTCCGCTCTTTGCTGGCGATCCCGTCCGATAGGCGGATCGTCGGCAACGAAGTACGCAACGGCCTGCCTGCAGGCCGTTGCCGTTTTCGTGCGCCGCGTGCGCGCGTAAGCTTGAGGCACGCCCGGGGAAGGACTGATGCCGACCTACACACTCGACGAACTCGCACAGCGCCACGGTTTGCAGTCGCGCGGCGACGCGACCACGGCCGTCCATGGCGTTTGTGGCTTGACGCCCGGCAAGCCCGGACATCTCGGCTTTCTTGCGAATGCCAAGTTGCACGAGCAATTGGCGAACAGCGCCGCCTCGATCATCATCGTCAGCCCACGACATGCCGACGCGGTGCGCGGCGCGGCGCTGATCGCGCCCGATCCGACGCTGGCCTACGCGCGGATCGCGGCACTGTTTGATCCGGATCGCGCCTTTGCGGCCGGCGTGCACGCCGGCGCGTTCATCGCCGACAGCGCGCAGATCGGCAAGGGCAGTCACGTCGCTGCCGGTGTGGTGATCGAGGCCGAAGTACGCATCGGCGAGGGCGCTTACATCGGCCCTGGCTGCACGATAGGCCGCGCGGCGGTGATCGGTGCCGGCACCCGCCTCGTCGCGCGCGTGTCGGTTGGCCCACGCGTCGTGATCGGTGCCGATTGCCAGGTGCAGGCGGGCGCCGTGCTCGGCTCGCGTGGTTTCGGCAATGCGCGTGGTCCCGAGGGCTGGGAGGAAATCCCGCAGCTCGGTTCGCTGATCATCGGTGATCGCGTCGAGGTTGGCGCCAACACCTGTGTCGATCGGGGCGCGATCGATGACACGGTCATCGAGAACGGCGTACGGCTCGACAACCTCATTCAGATCGCACACAACTGCCGTATCGGTGAGCACACCGCGATCGCCGCCTGCACCGGGATCGCCGGCAGTACCCGTATCGGGCGTCGCTGTATGATTGGCGGTGCCGTGGGCATCGCCGGCCATATCGAAGTGGCGGATGACGTGATCATTCTTGGCAGAGCGATGGTCACCGGTTCGATCGCCAAAGCGGGGATCTACGGTTCGGGCCTGCCGCTCGACGATGCCCGCGAATGGCGCAAGACCGTTGCCCGCGTGCGCCGCCTGGGCCGGCTTGAAACCCGGCTGCAGGCACTTGAAAAAAATCGACGTCCCACCGTTGGAACACAAGACGATGACAACAGCGAAATCCTTTGATATTTGCGAGATTCTCAAGCTGCTGCCGCATCGCTATCCGTTTCTGCTGGTCGATCGGGTCCTCCTGATCGATGAAGAAAGCATGAAGCTGACGGCGGTCAAGAACGTCACTTTCAACGAACCATTTTTCCCAGGCCATTTTCCGGGCATGCCGACAATGCCGGGCGTGTTGCAGCTCGAAGCGCTCGCACAGGCGGCCGGTCTGCTTGCGATCCACAAATCCGGCTTGCGCGCCGGCGATGGTCTGGTGCTGTATTTTGCCGGCATCGATAACTGTCGCTTCAAGCGGCCGGTGGTGCCGGGCGATCAGCTGACGTTCGATATCGAGCTGATCAAGCACAAGCGCGATCTGTGGAAGTTCAAGGCGTGCGCGCGCGTTGGTGATGAAGTCTCGTGCGAGGCGGAACTGCTGTGCGTGCTGCGTACGGTCGACTACGGAGACAAGGGCGCATGAGCGCGACGCTGCGCATTCATCCGACGGCGATCATCGACGCCGGCGCCGAACTGCACGAGACCGTCGAGGTCGGGCCATACAGCATCATCGGTCCCGGCGTGACGATTGGTGCCGGCACCTGGATCGGACCGCACGTGGTGCTGCGCGGGCCGATGACGATCGGTCGCGACAACAAGATCTTCCAGTTCGCCTCGCTCGGCGAGATCTCGCAGGACATGAGCGCCAGGCCGGACGATGCGACGCGCGTGGAGATCGGTGACGGCAACACGATCCGCGAATACGTGACCATCCAGCGCGGCACGCTGAAAGAAGCGGCGGCGCTGACCCGGGTCGGCGATCACAACTGGATCATGAACGCGGTGCATATCGGCCACGACAGCATCATCGGCAACCACAACATTCTTGCCAACAACACCGCACTGGCCGGGCACGTGCTGATGGGCGACAACGTCGGTTGCGGTGGCTACACGCTGATCCACCAGTACTGCCAGATCGGCTCGCACGTGTTCACCGGCGGCGGCAGCGTGATCACGCGCGATGTCGCGCCATTCGTGATCGTGCAGGGCTCGCCGGCCGCGCCGCGCGGCATCAACAGCGAGGGGCTGCGTCGTCGCGGCTTCGCCGCCGAAGACGTGGCGACGATCAAGGACGCCTACAAGCTGGTCTATCTGTCGGGTCGCAAGATGGACGACGTCAAACAGGAACTGGCGAAAATGGCATCCGCTTCGACGCATATCGCGTATATGCTGAAGTTCATCGAAGGGTCCAAGCGCGCCCTGCAGCGCTGAGCATCACCACCGGAGTTTGCGATGCGTACGATCAGCTGGTTGGCCGCGGCGCTTTTGAGTCTCGGCATGACAGTGCCGGCCTGGGCCGCACTCGAGGTTGGCGCGACCGCCCCGGACTTTTCGGCGTCGGCGTCGCTGGCCGGCAAGGATTACGCGTTCTCGCTCGCTGATGCACTCAAGAGCGGCCCGGTCGTCGTGTATTTCTACCCGAAGGCGTTCACCAAGGGCTGCACGATCGAGGCGCATGAATTCGCCAAGGCGATGGACCAGTACAAGGCGCTGGGCGCAACCGTGATCGGGGTATCGAATGACGAGATCGACACGCTGCACAAGTTCTCGCTGACCGAGTGCGGCGGCAAGTTTCCGGTCGCGGCCGATCCCGACCAGAAGATCATCAAGGCCTATGACGCCAAGATGCCACTGTTGAACTACGCGACGCGCGTTTCCTACGTGATCACGCCGGACGACAAGATCCTCTACGAATACAGCGCGCTCGATCCGAGCCAGCACGTCGCCAACACGCTGAACGCGATCAAGCAGTGGAACGCGAAGAACAGTGCGAAGGCCGCGCCGGCAAACGCCGCGCCCTGAACCGGGCCACACGTGACGCTGATGCCGCGACAAGCGCCGTGCCGGGTTTGAAGATCGCGCTGGTCGCCGGCGAGATGTCCGGCGATCTGCTCGGCGGTATCCTGGTTGGCGCTTTGCGTGAGCGATTTCCAGATGCCGAGTTCTATGGTGTGACCGGCACGCAAATGGAAGCGGCTGGTTGCCGGTCGATCGCCTCGATCGACGCGCTGTCGGTGATGGGCATTGCCGAGGTCATTCCAGCGCTGCCGCGCATCCTGCGCTTGCGCCGTATGTTGTTTGAGCGTTTCAGTGTCGACCGGCCGGATGTCGTGATCGGGATCGACGCCCCTGATTTCAATCTTGGCCTCGAGCGCCGCTTGCGTGCTCGCGGTTTGCGTACCGTGCACGTCGTCAGCCCGACCGTCTGGGCCTGGCGTGCCGGTCGTGTCAAGACGATCGCGCGTGCCGTCGAACGTATTCTCTGCCTGTTTCCGTTCGAGCCGGCGTTCTACGCGCAGCATGGCGCGCCCGACAAGGCGGTCTACATCGGCCATCCGCTCGCCGATCAACTCGATGACCGCGTCACGCCGGCGCAGGCACGTACGGTGCTGGGATTACCCGAAGCCGGGCCGGTCGTCGCGGTACTGCCGGGCAGTCGCGGCTCGGAACTCAAATATCTCGCCGAGCCGTTCGTGCGGGCAGCGGCACTGATCGCTGTCAAGCAGCAGGGCGTGCGCTTCGTGACGCCGATCGCCAAGCCGTCACTGCGGGTGCAGATGCAGGCGGCGATTGATGCGCACGCGCCGGGGCTGGCCTGGACGCTGGTCGACGGTCAGGCGCGCGAGGCGATGCGTGCTGCCGATGCGGTACTGATCACCTCCGGCACCGCGACACTGGAGTGTCTGCTGCTGGGGCGACCGATGGTCGTCGCCTATCGCGGCGCCGCGCTGACCGCATGGCTGCTGTTGTCTGCAGGGATGTTGAAGACGCCACACGTAAGCCTGCCCAATCTGCTATCGGACGAAGCGGTCGTGCCGGAACTGCTGCAACAACAGGCGACTCCGGAAGCCCTCGCTGCCACGCTGTTGCCGCTGCTCGAAAGTGATGTCGCGCGCACGCGTCAGTTGCAGCAATTCGATCGCGTACGCGTGCGCCTGCGCTGCGGTGCCGCGCGCCAGGCCGCCGAAGCGATCGCCAGCTTGCTCGAAAATCAGGCCTGAGGCCGATTCGTGCGCTTTGTCGCGCGTCAAGACTGTGAATCGTCGCCCGACTGCCTAAAATCGGCGGATGCCCCGCCGTGTCGCCATCGCGTCCTACCGTCTGCCGCTCGTTGCCGGAATCGACGAGGCGGGTCGTGGCTGTCTGGCGGGGCCGGTCTATGCCGCCGCCGTGATCCTCGCCAAGGGGCACGGTATCCGCGGCCTCGATGACTCGAAGAAGCTCAAGGCCACGGTTCGCGAGACGCTGTTCGAGCAGATTCAGAGCCGCGCCGTCGCATTCGCGATCGCGCGTGCCGAACTCGCGGAAATCGAAACGCTGAATATCCTGCACGCGACGATGCTGGCGATGCGCCGCGCAGTCGAGGCGCTGAATCCTGCGCCGCTACATTGCTTGGTCGATGGTAATCGTCTGCCAGTCTGGTCGTTCAGCGCCGAAGCGGTGGTCGAGGGCGATGCGATTCATGCACCGATCATGGCGGCGTCGATTCTCGCCAAGGTTGCGCGGGATCGCGAGATGCAGCGACTTGACGCCGACCATCCGGGTTATGGCTTTGCCCAACACAAGGGCTATGGCACGCCGGAGCATCTCGATGCCCTGCGCCGGCTTGGGCCAAGTGCGATTCATCGCATGAGTTTTGCGCCATGCAAGCAACGCGATCTGTTCGTCGCGGTGCCGGCTATCGACGCGTCGCTCGCGAGCGGGGCGCTGGCGTGAGTGTCGGTTTCGTCCATCTGCGGCTGCACACCGAGTATTCGCTGACCGACGGCGTCGTGCGTGTCGAGCCGCCGAAGCGCAAGGGCGGTGGCGTGGGCGCGACATTGACCTCGCGAGCCGCCGAACTGCAGATGCCGGCG
>DATCXY010000531.1:0-5422 GCA_036570585.1 Solimonas sp.
GATGCTTCAGGACGTGATGGTGGCCCTGCGTCATCGCCGACCGGTGGCGCACTGTGGACATCGCTTGTTCGCCAATGCCGAGCGCCACCTGCGAACGATCGCCGACCTGCAGTCGCTGTATCCCCCCGAGCTGCTGGCCGAAACGCTGCGCGTCGCCGAACGCTGTGTGTTTCGTATCGAGCAGGTGAAGTACGAGTATCCGAAGGAAGTCGTCGGCGAAGGACACACCCCGAAGAGCTGGCTGCGACACCTGGTCGAGCAGCGCATACCGTTGCGTTGGCCGCGCGGCTGTCCGCCGGCGATTCGCGCGACGATCGACAAGGAACTCGCACTGATTGCAGAAAAGGAGCACGAGCCGTTTTTTTTGACGGTCTATGACATCGTCAAATTCGCGCGCCGCGAAAAGATCCTCTGCCAGGGCCGCGGCAGTGCCGCGAACTCGGTGGTCTGCTACGTGCTGGGCATCACGGAGGTCGACCCCGAACGCAATCAATTGCTGTTCGAGCGCTTCATGTCCGCCGAGCGTGATGAGGAGCCCGACATCGACGTCGACTTCGAGCACGAGCGGCGCGAAGAGGTGATCCAGTACGTGTTCAAGAAGTACGGGCGCGAGCGTGCGGCGATCGCGGCGACGGTGATCGGCTATCGCGCTCGCTCGGCGCTGCGCGATGTCGGCCGCGCGCTCGATATTGGTGAAGAAGTCGTCGATCGCGTCGCCAAGTCGCTGGCGTGGTGGGACGATCCGCAGCGGCTCGCCGAGCGCTTGCGCGTTGTCGGTGTCGATCCGGACGTGCCGCGCATTCGCCGCTGGCTTGATCTCGCGGGCACTCTGATCGAAGGCAGCTTCCCGAGACATCTGTCGCAGCACGTCGGCGGCTTCGTGATCTCCGACGGACCACTGCATGAACTGGTGCCGATCGAGAATGCGGCGATGCCAGATCGCACGATCATCCAGTGGGACAAGAATGATCTCGAAACGCTCGGCTTGTTGAAAGTCGATGTACTCGCGCTCGGCATGCTCAGCGCACTGCGACGCATGCTCGAACACATTCGCGAGTTTGGCGACGACGCAATCGAATACGAAGACATACGCGATCTGGGCTACGACGAAGACGCCGACACGCGTGCGACGTACGACATGGTTTGCCGCGCCGAGACCGTCGGCGTATTCCAGATCGAGTCGCGTGCGCAGATGACCATGCTGCCGCGCCTGCGACCGAAGTCGATGTACGACCTCACCGTGCAGGTCGCGATCGTCCGGCCGGGGCCGATCCAGGGCGGCATGGTGCATCCGTATCTGAAGCAGAGAGGGTTGCCGGAAGACGCGATCCAGTACCCACTGGGCAAAAGCGATCCCATCAAGGGCGTCCTCGGCCGCACGTCCGGCGTGCCGATCTTCCAGGAACAGGTAATGCAGATCGCGATGGTCGCCGCCGGCTTCAGTGCGAGCCGCGCCGACGCATTGCGTCGCGCAATGGCGGCGTGGAAGCGCAATGGGCACGTCGACAGATTCCGCGAAGAATTGACCGAAGGCATGAAGGCGCGCGGATACAGCGACGAATTTGCGGCGCGCATCTTCAGGCAGATCGAAGGCTTCGGCTCATATGGTTTTCCGGAAAGTCACGCCGCAAGTTTTGCGTTGCTCGCATACAAGTCGGCGTGGCTGAAGCGACATCGGCCGGCTGCATTCATCTGCGGATTGATCAATGCACAACCGATGGGCTTCTATCCGGTATCGATGCTGGTTGCCGAGGCCCGGCGTTCCGGTGTCGAAGTGCGCGCAGTCGATGTGCAACACAGCCGCTGGGACTGCCATCTCGAACGTGATGCACAAGGGCGCGCGGCGATCCGTCTCGGTCTGCGTCTCGTGCGTGGTTTCAATATCGAAGCCGGGCATCGCATCGTGCAGGCGCGCCTGCAAGAAGCATTCGTGAATATCGACGACCTTTCGCGTCGCGCCGCGCTCGATGCGCGCGAACTCGAAAGGCTCGCTGGCGCCGACGCGTTGCAGGCGCTGGCCGGTCATCGTTTCCAGGCACGCTGGCAGACGCGCGGTCATGCGCGGCTCGATGGTGTGCTTGCCAATACCGAGCTGCCCGATGATGCGGTGGCGCTCGCTGCGCCGAGCGAGAGCGAGGACGTGCTTGCCGACTACCAGTCCACGCATATGAGCCTGCGCCGGCATCCGGCAGCGCTGCTGCGACCGCGGTTCGATCGCCAACGCATCGTGCCGAACGCGGCACTCAAGGATCTAAACGAGGGAATCCATGTGCGCGTCGCCGGCATTGTCATGTTCCGCCAGCGACCCGGATCCGCCAAGGGCACGATGTTCATCACGCTCGAAGACGATACCGGCATCGTCAATCTGATCGTGCGGCCACCGTTGATCGACGCGCAGCGCGAAATCGTCGTCGGCGGTCATCTCCTGCTCGCGCGCGGTATTTTGCAGAAGCAGGGGTCCGATGAAAGTGGCTGGATCATTCATGTCATCGCGGAGGAGTTCGCAGATCGCTCGCACTGGATCGGTGCCTTGCCGTATCTGTCGCGTGATTTCCACTGAGCTGCAAACCCGCCAATGAAAAACCCTCCTGAAAGGAGGGCTTTTCTGCCGCCGTAACGATCAGCGCTTGTCGAGGGCGCTGACGTTGCGCTCGACGGCGCCGGTGTAGACCTGGCGCGGACGCGCGATGCGCAGCGTCGGGTCGGACACCATTTCGATCCAGTGCGCGGCCCAGCCGACGGTGCGGGCGATCGCGAACATCGGCGTGAACATGTTGACCGGAATGCCGAGCGCCTTGTAGATGATGCCCGAGTAGAAATCGACGTTCGGGTACAGCGAACGGCTCTTGAAGTAATCGTCGGACAGCGCGATTTCTTCGAGTTTGAGCGCGAGCTCGAGCAGCGGATCGTTTTCCTTGCCGAGATGCTTGAGCACCTTGTGGCAGTGCTCGCGGATGATGGTCGCGCGCGGGTCGAAGTTCTTGTAGACGCGATGGCCGAAGCCCATCAGGCGCACGCCCGACTGCTTGTCCTTGACCTTGTCGAGGAACACGCCAACGTTCTTCACGTTGCCGATTTCGGCGAGCATCGTCAGCACCGCTTCGTTGGCGCCGCCGTGTGCCGGGCCCCAGAGCGCGGCGATGCCGGAAGCGATCGCGGCGTACGGGTTGGTGCCGGTGCTGCCGGCCATGCGCACGGTCGAGGTCGACGCGTTCTGCTCGTGATCGGCATGCAGGATGAACAGCACGTCGAGCGCCTTCGCCGCGACTGGATCGATCTGATACGGCTCGGCCGGCACGGCGAACATCATGTGCATCAGGTTCGAGCAGTAATCGAGGTGATTCTGCGGATACATGAACGGCTGGCCGAAGTAACGCTTGTAGGCCGCCGCTGCGATCGTCGGAATCTTGGCGATCATGCGGTGCGCGAAGATTTCCTGGTGACGCGGATCCTTGTGGTTCGAGGTGTCGTTGTAGAACGCCGACAGCGAACCGACGACGCCGGTCAGCATCGCCATCGGATGCGCGTCGTAGCGGAAGCCATTGAAGAAACCATTCAACGACTCGTTGATCATCGTGTGCTTGCGGATGCTCTGGTCGAACGCCTGCAGTTGCGCCGGGTTCGGCAGCTCGCCATTGAGGATCAGGTAGGCGACCTCGACGAACGAGCACTGCTCGGCGAGCTGGGCGACCGGATAGCCGCGGTACAGCAGCACGCCCTTGTCGCCGTCGATATAGGTGATCGCCGACTGCGTCGAGCAGGTTGAAGAAAAGCCGGGGTCGTAGGTGAACACGCCGGTCTTGCCGTAGACCTTGCCGACGTCGAGGCCGACCGGACCCAGCGTGCCGCTGACGGCGGGCAGATCGACCTTCTCACCGTTGGCGTTGTTGACCAGACTGAAGCTAGGCGTGTTCATGATGACCTCGATTCTCTTATCAAGCTGTGTGAAGTTTTGACGGTGGCGGATACGGCAGCTGGGCAACGCCGCTGGCGACAGCTGCGCGGGCCACGGCCGGCGCAACGATGTCGCGCAGACGGGGATCGAGCGGCTTGGGGATGATGTACTCCGGACCGAACGACAGGGATTTTAACCCATAAGCGACGAGCACCTCGTGCGGAATCGGCTCACGTGTCAGCGCAGCAAGCGCGTGCACCACGGCGATCTTCATTTCCCGGTTGATCGTGCGTGCGCGCACGTCGAGCGCGCCGCGGAACAGGAACGGAAAGCACAATACATTGTTGACCTGATTCGGATAGTCGCTGCGGCCGGTCGCCATGATCAGATCACGACGCACTTTCAGTGCCACTTCCGGGCGGATTTCCGGGGCCGGATTCGATAGCGCGAACACCACTGGACGCTCATTCATCAGCATCAGCCATTCGTCACGCACCAGATCCGGTCCGGACAGGCCGATGAACACATCGGCGCCGGCCAGCGCGCCAGGCAGCGTGCGACGTTCGGACGGCTCGCACGCGAACTCGCGCTTCTCGGCATTCAGCGTCGCGTAGTCGTCCCTCCCGGTATGGATGACGCCCTTGCGATCGACCAACAGCAGATGCTCGCGCCGTGCGCCCAGATCGAGCGCCAGACGCATCGACGCGATGCCAGCGGCGCCGGCACCGAGACATACGATGCGCGCGTCCTCGATCCTCTTGCCTTGCAGTTCCAGCGCATTGAGCAGGCCCGCGCACAGCACGATCGCGGTGCCGTGCTGGTCGTCGTGAAACACCGGAATGTCGCAGCGCTCGATCAGCGCGCGTTCGATCTCGAAGCAGGCGGGTGCGGCGATGTCTTCGAGGTTGATGCCACCAAAGGTCGGGCTGATGCGCGCGACGGTGTCGATGAATTCCTGCGGGTCCCTGGTATCGACCTCGATATCGAACACGTCGACATCGGCAAATTTCTTGAACAATACGGCCTTGCCCTCCATCACCGGCTTGCCGGCGAGCGCGCCGCAGTCGCCCAGGCCCAGCACGGCGGTGCCGTTGGAAATCACCGCGACCAGATTGCCCTTGGCTGTATAGCGGTAGGCATTGGCCGGATTGGCCTGGATCGCCAGCACCGGCTCGGCGACGCCGGGACTGTAGGCCAGGGACAGGTCTTCGGGTCCGGCGACCGGCTTGGTGATCGCGATGCCGAGCTTTCCGGGTGCCGGAAACTCGTGATAGTCGAGCGCAGCCTGAGCCGGCGAGACAGGTTGAGGACCGGGAGCATTCATGATCGTCGCCGTGCGTCGCAAAAAGGACGCGCATTGTCGCGATCACACGCCGCCGAAAACACGGCCGCCGCCTTCGCGGGCCCGTGGCGCTGTGGTCAAGCCGTGGGGTTTCAGGCCTTGTGTCAGGCGTCAGAAACGACGAAGCCGCGCAGGCGCGCGGCTTCGTGGATACAGCAAACGTGTTCGCTTACTTCTTGGCGCCG
>DATCXY010000532.1:0-4646 GCA_036570585.1 Solimonas sp.
CTTCGCTGCGCGGCGCGGTCAGGCCGAGGGCCTTGCCGTCACTCGATCCCGCCGCCGCCTTGATCACGGCGTAGATGCGATCGCCATCGCGTTCGGCATCGGCAAGACGCTTGAGCACGACGATCGCCGTGCCTTCGGAAATCGCGATGCCGTCGGCGCCCTGATCGAAAGTCTTGGGCTTGCCGCTCGGCGACAGCGCCTGGGTCTTGGCAAAGGTCGTGAAGCCGTAGATCGACTGCGTGGTGTCGAAGCCGCCGGCCAGCACCATCGAGCTGCGGCCGGATTCGAGTTCGGTCACTGCCATGCTGATCGCGGCCAGCGACGAGGCGCAGGCTGCGTCGACGGTCAGATTGACGCCGCCGAAATCGAGGCGATTGGCAATGCGTCCGGCGGCGACGTTCGGCAGCACGCCGGCAAACGATTCCTCGGTCCACTCCGGCAAGCGCTCCCAGACCTCATCGCTGATGTTCTCGACGAAGCGCGGCAGTTCGGCGCGCAGGCCGTATTGCACGCCGAGTTCGCCGGCACCGCCGCTGGCGCCGAGGATCACCGACGTCGTTTCGCGGTCAAACCCACCCTTCGCATAGCCGGCGTCGTCCAGCGCACGGCTCGCGCCTTCCAGCGCCAGCAGTTGCATCGGGTCGATCGACTTCATCGACTTCGGCGGAATGCCGAAACGCGTCGGATCGAAGTGAATCTCTTCGAGGAAGCCGCCCCAGCGCGAGTACACCTTGTCGCGGACCTTGCGGTTCTGGTCGAAGAACAGCTTCCAGTCCCAGCGCGATTCCGGCACTTCACGAATCACGCTGACCTTGTTCAGCAGGTTGTTCCAGTAATCCTCGGCGCTGTTCGCCTTCGGCAGCACCACGCCGATGCCGACGATCGCGACGTTACTCGGTGTTTCCGTGTGAGGCTCGACGGCCGCCGGGGCCAGCATCTGCTGCGCGCCATGACAGACATCGCCATGCAGTTTCTCGATCGACACGCGCGCATCGCGCAGCGTCGCGACCTGACCGATCATGTACATGCCGTCGCTGATCTGCGTCTTGGCATCGATCTCGACGATCTTGCCTTCTGCATCGCGATTGATGCCCTTCGACGCCACCCGCAGGCGACCGAGGTTCAGATCTTCGAGTTCGTCGCGAATTTCCTCGGCGCTGCGGCCGGCGCGAATCAGCTCGCGACGCTTGTCGAAAAATTCGGCGGCGAAGCCGGTGTCGGCGCAACGCGTCGCGTGGCCCGGACCGGTTTCCAGATTCTTGGTGCGTGCACAGGCCAGCGCCTGGTCCTGAAAGCCACCGACGATCGCGCCGGTCGAGACGATCTCGTCGGTGAACAGATACGCCGTGCCCATCAGCGCGCCGACCTTCATGCCACGCCCCGCCAGCGGCGCGGTCATCGCCGCGACCATCGCGCCGGACAGGGCGTCATGGACGCCGCCGGCGAACAGCACGTGGATGTCCTTTTCTTCGCCGGGCTTCACGTGCTCAAGCAGCACGTCAATCATTTCTTCCCACAGCGTGAAGCTCGCCAGCGGCCCGATGTGGCCGCCGCATTCGCGACCTTCGAACACGAAGCGGCGCGCGCCCTGTTCGAGATACATCTTCAGCAGCGCCGGCGCTGGCGCATGGATATAGGTTTTGATGCCGCGGTTTTCAAATTCCGCAGCCTGATCCGGACGGCCGCCGGCGATCAGCGCGAATGGCGGCGCGCATTTCCAGATTTCCGCGCACTGTTCTTCGCGCAGCGAATGCGGAATGAAGCCGAGCATGCCGACGCCCCAGGGGCGATCACCGATGCGGTCGCGCGTCTGTTCGAGCATCTCGCGCACCTGAGGACCGCGCATCAGCGCCAGCGCGAGGAACGGCAACGCGCCGCCCCGGGCGACTTCGACCGCGAAATCAGGTGAATCGGAGACGCGCGTCATCGGCCCCTGCGCAAGCGGGAAGCGCGTGCCGTGCGACGCGGCGAGGGCGCCGTTCTCGTCGATGAAGCGCAGGCTCGCGGCTTGATCGATCTGCTGGCGGCTGGCACGGCGAATCGCCTGCACCAGTTTCGCAACGTTGCCATAGCGCTTGCGGAATGTTGCCGCCAGGCCGATGCCCTGGCCGAGCGGGAACAGGCGATCACCGCCGCCCGCCCAGCTCACCATGCCGGCGGTCTTGCTCTGCCAGTCGTCGAGCGACAGCAGGCCGCCCTCGGCCTGGCGATTGTCTTCTTCGGCTGCTTTCAGCGCCGCCGAACCCGGGCGGTTGTAGACCCGGATCGTGCGGTCGAGCAACTCGCCGAACAGCCGGGTTTCCGAACCGTTGAGGCGAGCGAATTCGTTCTGCATGGACAGCGGCAGTGGCGACTCGGCGAGCAGCAGCATCTGGTCGTCGAGCACCACGCCGGCGGCGCCGGCGATGCGGCAGGCAGCGGTCGAATGCACGCCGATGCCGCCCTGTACGACAATCGGCAGTTCGGTTTGCCCTGAAAGTTTCTGCAACAGAATGTAGCTGGTGTACTCGCCGACCCAACCTCCCGCTTCGTGACCGCGCGCGACGATGCCGTCACAGCTGGCCGCCGCGGCGAGTTGTGCCGGATCGCTGACTTCCGCCCAGGCCAGATCGCCGGCGCGCAAGCCGGCGTCCTTGCGCAGTTTCTTGTAGTTGTCGCTGCCGCCGAGCACGACGGTCAGTGTCCGTTCGCCGGCAGCACTGAGCAGCTGCTTGGCGAGCTTGGCGCTGCCCGGCGTGACGCGCAGGCCGAGACGGCTGCCAGCATTGCCGCATAGCTGCGCGAAATTACGTACTGCGCGATCAGCGTCGACGACGAATTCGAGATCGAGCAGCGCAAGGCCGCCGCTGCGTGCGAACGCAGCGGCAAGGCCGGCGTGCGGCAGGTCGGCAGCCTGCAGGCCGATGACATCGAACGTCTGTGTGGATTGACGGATTTTCATGGGGGAATACTCCAGCTTCAACGCAAGATCCGCGTGCGGATCTATTTTTTCTTGCCTTCAAGGAACGGCACTTCGAGCACCTTGTCGTGCACGATCGGGCCGTGGCCGAAATAGCCGTCTTCGCCGAAGCACTCGCCGTGGTCGGCGGTGATGACGAAATGCGTGCCGACCGGCGCTTTCGATACCAGCGCATCGAGCACGCCGTCGACGTATTCGACGGTCTTGATCTGCTGCAGATGCAGATCCTTCATTTGTTTGTCGTCGAAGAACTGATCTTCGGTTTCCTGTCCGAGTGAGTCGTCCATGCGCTTGAACACGCCATGTACGCCGGAAATGTGCGGCAGCGTGCCGGGGTCGAGCATGTACGGGTAATGTGTTTCACCCAGATTAAGGAAATGGAAGCTCGGCTCGTCTTCGTCGAACTCGATCTCCTTGATCATGCCGGCGAAGTCGTTGTGATTGGCCATCAGCTTGTAGTCGTCGAAATGACGATTCAGATGGCTGAGCGGATTGAGCACCGGCATCGACACGCGCGCGACCGTGCGATAGCCCTCGTCCTGCAGCACCTTGGGCAACGATAGCTGCGGCACGAAGCTCTTGAACGACAGACCGTCGATGCCGAGACGGTCGACCCATTTGGTGAAGTCCTTTTTGTAGACCTCGGATGCGAACACGTTGCGCGGGCTTTCGTGCGGGATCATGCCCATCAGATAGGTGTAGTGCGAAGGGCTGGTCCAAGACGCATACGCATAGCGGCGCGAGCCTTCGCCGATCCGGTCCATGGTCGGGGTCTTGGCGGCGCGGTAGCTGTCGAAGCGACAGCTGTCCATGATGATGAAGACGAGGTCGTTGCTCATTGAATGATGTGTTGGAACTTCGTGTCTGTTAAGTGGGGGATCGCCGGGCGACAGACGTTCGCGCGGCGGAAAAACTCGAAACCGGCGCGACTTTTCGCGCCAGTCAGCAGAATGGCACTACATCATCGGCGGTAGATGGCGGTGTCGGTTGTACGCAGCCGTCTGCGGTCCAGACGGTCTGTCTTGAAGCAAATGACCACAGCTCTCTCCCTGTCATACCGGCGGCATGCGCGCGGTCGTCTTCCAGAAGGCTGTCGGCCACGCCGACGCCTTCCTTTTTATGTAAGCAGAATTCAAACAGCCCCATATACCCAATAGAGACTAGTTACCACAGACAGTTAGGTAGCGCTGTAAGACATTTGCGCGCCGCACCATTTACAGACAAATTCATCATCTGTTCAGCTGACAAGCGATCAATCTTGATGACAAAGCTTAGCTAGCCACGAGGTCTGTAAATGGACGCGCCCAGCGCCGAAACAAACGCTGTCATGGGGCGTATTCGCAGGGGGCTCAGTCGCGGCGGCGGTCAGCCACCGTTCGCATCCCGTTTAAAGTGATGTGGGTTCGCTGCGCTCGACCGCCTGATCGACGATCAAGGCCTCTGTTCCGACTGCGCCGCTGCAACATCGAAACTTCGGCCGTCATCCAGCCGCAATGCAGTCAGTCTCCCGCCCCAAACGTAACCGGTATCGAGTCCGTAGACGCCATGTTCAGGCCAGTGCACGCGGCCCAGCGCCGACCAGTGGCCGAAGACCACGGTGCTGCGCGCCGAGCGCCGGCCCGGTACCGCGAACCATGGCACCAGGCCCGCTGGTGCGCGTTCGATCGTACCCTTGTAGCGGTAATCA
>DATCXY010000533.1:0-6306 GCA_036570585.1 Solimonas sp.
CTGCCGGCCGGGCAGTCGGCCGCGCTCGAAGCGCAGGCCATCCTCGGCGCCGCAACGCCGGTGGTGGCGGCCATGCATCACGTCAGCGCCGTCCATCTGCGTGATCTGTCGCATCAGATCGATTGCGACGTGCTCGCCTGCGCCGACGACAAGGCCGCGCTCGAACAGGCGATGGCGCTGATCGGCGATCTCGGCGTGCGTACCTTCGATGTGGGTCCGCTGCGCAATGCGATCGCGCTCGAATCGCTGACGCCGCTGCTGCTGACACTGAACCGTCAGCAGAAAGGTCGTAGTGTCGGCATCCGCATGACCGGCATCTGAGACTTTCGTGCCATGAAGATCAGCAGTGAGATGATCGACCCCGAATTGCGCTGGACCGGCCGCGTCATGCGTCTGCTGCTGCGGCCGCGGACGGTCGGTGCGTTCCGTCGCATGGACCGTCTCAACCGGATCATGCTGAAAGGCCGCAAACCGAATGATCTGGCGTGCAGCGAAGTCTGGATTCCGCGCCGCGACGGCGGCCAGCTGCGTGTCGTCGTCTACAAGCCGAAGCAGGCCGCGGCGAATTTGCCGGCGGTGCTGTGGCTGCACGGTGGCGGCTATCTGATGGGCACGCCGGAGCAGGACATCACGACCTGTCGGCGGCTGATCACGGCGCAGCCCTGCGTGATCGTCGCGCCCGACTACCGACTCGGGATCGAGGCGCCATATCCGGCGGCGCTCGATGATTGCCACGACGCGCTGCTGTGGCTGAAGACGCATGCCGGCGAACTCGGCGTGCGCGATGATCAGCTGGCGGTGGCCGGCATGAGTGCCGGCGGTGGGCTGACGGCGGCACTGACACTGCTGGCTCGCGATCGCGGCGACGTGAACATCGCGTTCCAGATCCCGTTGTATCCGATGATCGACGATCGCATGGACAGCGAGTCGGCGAGTGACAGCGACGCGCCGGTCTGGAACTCCGCGTCAAACGGGATTGCCTGGAAGACCTATCTTGGCGCGCTGTTCGGTGCCGACGTACCCGCGTATGCGGCGGCAGCGCGCGCGACCGATTATCGCGGGCTGCCGCCGACCTGTACCTTCGTCGGTGATCTCGAGCCGTTCCGCGATGAGACGCTTCGCTATGTCGAGAACCTGAAGGCGGCGGGCGTACCGGTCGCGTTCGAATTGTTCCGCGGCGCGTTTCACGGCTTCGACGTCGTCGCGCCGAAGGCGGCGATCAGCCAGCGCGCGACCGCATTCTGGATCCACTGGTTCGCACAGGCGACACAGACCTGTTTCGCGCCGCAAGACCGTCATCACGATGAGCCACCCCGTTCCACCTGAGCGCATGTGGGCGCTGGTGCCGCTGAAATCGCCGGAGCGCGCGAAGACGCGGCTCTCCGGCATGCTCAGCGCATTGCAGCGCCGACGCCTCTTGTTCGGCCTGGCCGCGCGCACGATCGCCGCGCTGCAGGCGACGCGCGACATCGATGCCATCGCGGTGATCACGGCGAGTACCGAGGTCGCCGACTTCGCGCAGACGCTCGGCACACGCGTGATCGTGCAGACGACGGAGATCGGTACCGCCGAGGCCTTCACTTCGGCGATCGACGAGCTGCGGCCATTGGGTCTGTCACGTCTGCTGATGATCGCCGGTGACCTGCCGCTGATCTCGCCGAAGGCGCTGGAATTGCTGTGCGCGCCGGTCGCCGGCAACGGTGTGGTCGTGGTGCCGGATCACCACCGACAGGGCACCAATGCGCTGCTGTGTTCGCCACCCCACGCGCTGACACCGCGCTTCGGCCGCGACAGCTTCCGCCGCCATCTGGCGGCCGCCCGCGTCGCCGAGCTGCAGACGCGTGTGCTGTACAGCGACACGCTCTCGCTGGATCTCGATTCGCCGGACGACTTCGAAGAACTGAGACGGCGCTGCGCCAGCACTGCCGATATCGTGTTCACGATGATGCAGGGCCAGTACACCACACCGGCGCTGGCCTGCGCCTGAGCCCCCGGCCGGCGCTGTCCCAAGGTGCCCGCACGTTGGATTCGACAGCAAAAATCGGCGTGCAGTGAGCAAAAGTCGGCTGCAACGTAGTATGTTATGCACCCTGCACTTATCACAACAACATTGTTGATTATCGGCGATCGAATCGATCGATGGTCTCAATGACAGGAGGATGCAAATGACGGGTTCCGCCAAAAAAACAGACGAGCCGCAGCTCGATCTCAGTGACGTCGATCATCGCGTCGGGCAGCTGGTCGGTGGGGGTCAACTCTGGGACCCTTGCTCGTCGAGCGATATCCGTCGCTGGGTAATGGCGATGGACTATGCCAATCCGATCCACTGGGATCAGGCGTTTGCGCGCGAATCGGAATTCGGCGGCCTGGTCGCGCCGCAGTCGATGGCGGTTGCGCTGGACTTCGGACACGGCTGTCAGCCGGCCTGCGTCGGCAAGATTCCCGGCTCGCACCTGATTTTCGGCGGCGAGGAATGGTGGCACTACGGCTATCGGATTCGGCCGGGCGACCAGCTGTTCCAGGAACGCCGCTTCCACGATTACAAGGTCGCCGACACCAAGTTCGCCGGCCCGACGGTGTTCCAGCGCGGCGACACGCTGCATCGCAATCAGCACGGCACGCCGGTCGCCAAATCGCGTTCGACGACCATCCGCTATCTCGCTGCCGAGGCCGAGAAGCGCAAGATGTACGCCGACAAATTGCCGCCCAAGCCGAAGTGGACAGCGGAGAAGATCGCCGAGGTCGACCAGGTCCGCCACGACTGGATTCTGTCGAATCGCGAGGGCGTCTCGCCGGCGTTTCAGTCAGTCAAGGTCGGCGACAAGCTGCCGCGTCGCGTGATCGGCCCGCATACGATCGCCAGCTTTTCGACCGAATATCGTGCGTTCGTGTTCAACGCCTGGGGCAGCTTCGAGTGGGTCGGCGTGCCCGGCGTCAAGGATCCGTGGATCAATCAGGATCCGGGCTGGGTCGACGGCTTCGGTTTCGACGAGGAAGGTGCGATGATCGATCCTCGCAAACGCGACGGTCTGTACGTCGGCCCGTCACGCGGCCACGTCGACGACGAGAAGGCCGACAAGGTCGGCATGGCACGCGCTTATGGTTATGGCGCGACGATGCAGGCCTGGGTCACCGACTACCTCGCGTACTGGGCCGGCAACCAGGGCTATGTGCGCTATGCGAAGTCCGACTTCCGCGGCCCCGCCTTTGAAGGTGACGTCACCTATTTCAGTGGCGAGGTGATCGAATTGCAGCGCGAGAGCAGCTGGGGCGTGCCGCTGGTGCTGATCAAGGTGAAGCTGACGAATCAGGATGGCGGCACGCTGGTCGACGCCATTGCTCACGTGGAACTTCCGTTAGGCTGACAACAGACGATGAACCGTACCGAAACACAGGCGCTGCCTTCCGTCATTCACGGCATTCCGCTCGATGAAGAACAGGGCCTCGGCGCGCTGACGCTGCCCGGCTACTTGCGCGAGGTGACGACGCGTTACGCGCAGCGCGAAGCGCTGGTGATGCACGAGGCGACCGGCACCACGCGCTGGAGCTACGCCGAACTGTGGGCGCAGTCGATGGCGGTTGCGCGCGCGCTCAACGCCTGCGGCATCGGCAAGGACGAGCGCGTCGGTGTGATGCTGACCAATCGTCCCGAATGGCTGTCGGGCTGTTTCGGCGCGTCGCTGGCCGCTGGCGTCGCGACCGGCATCAGCACGTTCTCGACACCGGACGAGCTCGATTATCTTCTGCGCAGCTCGGGCGTCTCGGTGTTGCTGTTCGAGCGCACGGTCGTCAAGAAAGACTTCCTCAAGATCTTGTTCGAGCTGGAACCGAAACTGGCCAGTTCGGCGCCCGGCAAACTGCAGAGCACGCGCTATCCGTTTCTCAAGCACCTAGCCTGCGTCGGCGATGGCGAAGGCGCGGTCGAGAACTGGCAAACCTTCCTGCAGCGCGGCGAAAGCGTGCCGCCGGCCATTATCGAGGCGACGGCCGACACCGTCCGCCCGGCCGATCCCGGCCTGCTGTTTTTCTCGTCAGGCTCGACCAACAAGCCGAAGGGCATCATGAATGCCCATCGCGGCGTCTGCCTGCAGCTCTGGCGCTGGCTACGCTTCTACGGAATGCTGAAACCGGGCAGCGACGTTGCGCAGGTGCCGGATGACGTGCGCTGCTGGTCAGCCAACGGGTTTTTCTGGTCCGGCAATTTTGCGCAGGCACTCGGCGGGGCGCTGTCGAGCGGCGGCAGCCTCGTGCTGCAGTCGACGTTCAATGCCGAGGAAGCGCTGCAGTTGATGGGGCGCGAAAAGGTGACGCTGCCGGTTGCCTGGCCACATCAGTGGAAGCAGCTCGAAGAGGCACCCAATTTCAGCAGCGTGAACCTGTCCTCGCTTCATTACGTGGGTCCATCGACGCCGCTCGGCCGCCATCCGACCGTCAGTACGGACTGGTCGGACCCGATGGCCGCCTACGGCAACACCGAGACGTTCACGATCTCGTCGATCTTTTCGTCCGGCACCTCGCCCGAGCGGATCAACAAGAGTCATGGCGAACCACAGCCCGGCAATGTCTTCAAGATCGTCGACCCGCTCAGCGGCGCGGTGCTGCCAATGGGTGAGCGTGGCGAGATCGCGGTCAAGGGGCCGACGCTGATGCTCGGCTATCTCGGCGTACCGCTGGCCGACACGGTCGACGAGGAGGGCTTCTTCCGTACCGGCGACGGCGGTTACGTCGACGCCGAAAACCGCCTGTACTGGGAAGGTCGCCTCAACGACATCATCAAGACCGGCGGCGCCAATGTCTCGCCGCTGGAGATCGACGATGTCATTCGCGCGCACCCCGCGGTCAAGATCACGCTGACGGTCGGCGTGCCGCATGACACGCTCGGCGAGATCGTGGTCGCCTGCATCGTGCCGTTCGAGAACGTGTCGCTCGACGAGCGCACCGTGCGCGATTTCGCGAAGGAAAAGCTGGCCAGCTACAAGGTGCCTCGTCGCGTGCTGTTCTTCCGCGACGAGGAACTGGCAACGACCGGCAGTTCCAAGATCAAGTCCGGCGAGCTGCGCAAACTTGCTGCGCAACGGCTCGCGGGCTCAGGCGACTGAGGTCGGTCGCCGGCCAACGGCCTATCGAACATGAGTAGCCCGACGTCGAAAGCCATCGACCTGCGCAGTGAAGCGGGCAACCCCGTCACGCGCGCGCAGGCGTATGCGCTGCTCGATCAGGCCGACTGGCGCACGCTGGCAGCACAGGCCGCATCACTGCGCGAGCGCGGCTGGGGCACGCGCATCAGCTACTCGCGCAAGGTATTCGTGCCGCTGACGCAGTTGTGTCGTGATGTCTGTCACTACTGCACATTCGCGCAGACGCCCCGGCATCTCGAAAAGCCCTATCTCGAACCCGAGGACGTACTGCGCATCGCGCGCGACGGTGCGGCGCTCGGCTGCAAGGAAGTGCTGTTCACGCTCGGCGACCAGCCGGAGCTGCGTTATGCACGCGCACGCGATGCGCTGGCGAAACTGGGCTTCGCGACGACGCTCGATTACCTCGAACACGTCGCCGGCCTGGTGTTGCGCGAAACCGGCCTGCTGCCGCATCTGAATGCGGGCCTGATGGATGCCGCGCAGCTGGCGCGCCTGCGCCGCGTCGCGCCGTCGATGGGCATCATGCTGGAGTCGACATCGCAGCGTCTTTGCGAACGCGGCGGCCCGCATTTCGGCTCGCCCGACAAACAGCCGGCACGCCGGCTGGAGACGCTGCGGCTCGCCGGCGAAGCGCGCATCCCGATGACCAGCGGCATCCTGATCGGCATCGGCGAGACGCGCCGCGAGCGGATCGATGCGCTGCTCGCCCTGCGCGAGTTGTCCGATCGCTACGGTCACATCCAGGAAATCATCGTCCAGAATTTCCGCGCCAAGTCCGGCACCAAGATGCATGCCGCACCGGAGCCGCCAAACGATGATCTGTGCTGGACCGTCGCCGCCGCACGACTGATCTTCGGCGCCGACATGAGCATTCAGGCGCCGCCGAATCTGTATGGCGGCGATCTGGTCGAGCTGATCGCGGCAGGCATCAATGACTGGGGCGGCGTGTCGCCGCTGACGCCCGATCACGTCAATCCGGAGGCGCCGTGGCCACATCTGGACCGGCTCGCCGATGACACCGCGCGTGCCGGCTGCGATCTGGTCGAGCGCCTGACCGTGTATCCGTCGTACGTGCGTGCGCGTGACGAATGGCTGGCGCCGGCGTTGCAAACACCGGTGTTGCGTCTGGTCGATGGCGCGGGTCTGGCGCGCGTCGGCCGCTGGTCCC
>DATCXY010000534.1:0-14537 GCA_036570585.1 Solimonas sp.
CGGCAACACAAATGACAGCAGCAGTGCGCACAGCGGATACAGGGCTCTCACCGGAATTTTCCTCAGGCGCCAATCGGCCGCCTCCCTAAGAATGGAGTCATTACAGCAGATCGGATTCCCAACGTGCGAGAGGCTTATTCCCCGCATCTGGATTGGATCAACGCGCAGGCACCGACGCTGCGCGACGAGCTGGTGCAGCTTGCGAAACTCAATTCCGGCAGTTTCAACGCGCGTGGCGTGCGCGCAGTGGCCGAGCGGCTCAGCCCGCGCTTCGAGGCGCTCGGTGCCACGGCGCAGTGGCTGGAACTGCCCGTCCACCGTTCAAGCGCCGACAACGGCGCCCTGCGTGAACGTGCCATCGGTCCGGCGCTGCGTTTGCGGCTGCGTCCGGACGCGCCGCTGCAAATCTTCCTCGGCGGTCATCTCGACACGGTTTACGCACAGGACAGTGCGTTCCAGAACGCAGTGTTCAGTGACGACGACACGCTGCATGGCCCCGGTGTCGCCGATCTGAAAGGCGGCCTGCTGGTGATGTGGCTGGCGCTGGCGGCGCTGGAGCGCAGTCCGTGGCGCGAACGCATCGGCTGGGAAGTGCTGCTGAATCCGGACGAAGAAATCGGCAGCTGCGGTTCCGCGCCGCTGCTCGCCGAGGCGGCGCAACGCAATCGCTTCGGCCTGGTGTTCGAGCCGTCGTTCGCCGATGGCAATCTCGCCGGTGCTCGCAAGGGCAGCGGCAACTTCGACATTCTGATTCACGGTCGCGCCGCGCACGCCGGCCGCAATCCGGAGCAGGGCCGCAACGCGATCGTCGCCGGATCACGCGTGATCGCCGCAATCACTGAATTGCAACGCGACGGTGTCACGATCAATCCCGGTTATGTGCGCGGCGGCGGTGCGCTCAATGTCGTGCCCGATTTCTGCCTGTTCAAATTCAATGTCCGTACGCAACATCCATCCGACGAGGGCTGGCTGCAGGAATCGCTGGATCGCATCGTCCGCACCTTGGGCGGCGATGGCATCGTGTTTGAAATACGCGGCGGCTTCACACGGCCGCCGAAACCGCTCAACGCCGCGCAGCAGAAGCTGATGGACTGGGCGCTCGACTGCGGACGCGCGCTGGATCTGCATTTCGAATTCAAGCCGACCGGTGGCTGCTGCGACGGCAACAACCTGGCCGCGAACGGGCTGCCGAACCTCGACAACCTGGGCGTCGTCGGCCGCGACATCCACTCGGAGCGCGAAACCATGCGCTGGTCCAGTCTTGCCGAGCGTGCACGCCTGTCGGCGCTGCTGCTGATGCGTGTCGCCAGCGGCGAATGGAGCTGGATGTGAAGCGCGTGCGACCCATCGCAGCCAGGGATCTCGATGCGCTGCTGGAACTCGCGCGCGGCGCCGGCACCGGGTTCACTTCACTGCCACCGGTGCGCGAGGTGCTGGAGAAGAAGATCGCGCGCTCGATCGCATCGTTCGCCGAAGGCGTGGAGCTGCCCGGCCCGGAACGCTACATGTTCGTGCTCGAAGACAATGCCAGCGGCGCAATGCAGGGCTGTTGCGCGATCGAAGCGGCCTGCGGACTCGACGAGCCGTTCTACAACTATCACGTCGGCCTGACCGTGCAGGCCAGTCCGGCGCTTGATGTCTACAAGCGATTGCCGACGCTGTATCTGTCGAACGATCTGACCGGCACCTCGATGCTATGTTCGCTGTATCTGAACAAGGACGCACGTCAGGGCAGCAACGGCGCGCTGCTATCGAAATCGCGCTTTCTGTTCATGGCGGCATTTCCACAGCGCTTCTCGGAGAAAGTGATTGCCGAGATGCGCGGCGTGTCCGACGAGAACGGTCGCTCGCCGTTCTGGGAAGGTCTGGGCCGGCACTTCTTCGATATCGAATATGGCGCTGCCGAACACGTCGTCGGTCAGGGCAACAAGGCAGTGATTGCCGAACTGATGCCCAAGCATCCGATCTACACCGTGCTGTTGTCGGCCGAAGCGCAAGCCGTGCTCGGCAAGGTCCATCCGGAAACAGCGCCGGCACTGCGCTTTCTCGAACAGGAGCGCTTTCGCTATCAGGGCTACATCGATATCTTCGATGGCGGCCCGGTGGTCGAGGCGCCCTTGCATGCGATCCGTTCGGTGCGGCGGTCGCTACTGATGCCGGCGACCATCGAGGATCAAGCGATCTCCGACACGCGACCGCTGTTGCTCGCCAACGAACAGCTCGCGGACTATCGCTGCACACTCGCCGCCGCGCGCGCCGATCGCGACGGCGTGCATGTGTCGGCGGCCGTCGCGGCCGCGCTGCAGATCAGCGATGGCGAAACGGTGAGAGTCTGCCCCCTGTAGCGCGGCCGGCGGCAGTTTCCATGAATGGACAGGTCACGCCCAAGAGACGCGACTACAGATGCAATGGAGAGGACTGACATGGAGACGACAGGCCAGCTGTTCATCGATGGCCGCTGGCGCGACGGCGACGGTACAGCGTTCGACAGCTTCGATCCGGCGACCGGCGATTCGCTGTGGCAAGGCCGTGCCGCCAATCGCGAAGACGTACACGATGCATTCACGGCTGCGCGGCGCGCGTTCGACGACTGGAGCGATCGCGGACACGGCGAGCGCGAAGCGCTGCTGCGTGCGTACGCGCAGACGCTCGAACAGCGCAAGGACGCGCTGGCGACGCTGATCGCGCGCGAAGTTGGCAAGCCGCTATGGGAAGCGCGCACGGAAGTCACGGCGATGATCGGCAAGGTCGAACTGTCGATCCGCGCCTACGCGCAGCGCACCGGGCACTCGACCGCGGCCGGTGGCCACGTGCTGCGCCACAAGCCGCACGGCGTCGTCGCCGTGTTCGGTCCATACAATTTCCCCGGCCATCTGCCGAATGGTCATATCGTGCCGGCGCTGCTCGCCGGCAACTGCGTGGTGTTCAAACCCAGCGAACAAACGCCCGCGGTCGGCGCGGCGATGGTCGCCTGCTGGCAGGCGGCCGGTTTGCCGGACGGCGTGCTCAATCTCGTGCAAGGTGAGCTGATGACCGGCGAAGCGGTCGCCGCGCATCGGCAGCTCGACGGTCTGTTCTTTACCGGCAGCTCGCGCACCGGCGCGATCCTGCACCAGCAATTCGCCGGCATGAGCGAGAAGATCCTCGCGCTGGAAATGGGCGGCAACAATCCACTGATCGTGCGACCGATCGAAAACGTCGATGCGGCGATTCACGACGTGCTGCAATCCGCGTTCATCACGTCCGGACAGCGCTGCACCTGCGCACGAAGATTGATCGTGCCGGACGATGCATTCGGCCAGCACTTCGTCGAGCGGCTGGCGAGCGCGACGGAGAAGATCCGTATCGGCGCGTGGGACGATGCGCCACAGCCGTTCATGGGTCCGGTGATCGGCGCACGGATTGCGCGGCAATTGCTCGATATCCAGGACGGGCTGATCGGACTCGGCGCCAGGGCCTTGTTGCCAATGCGGGGACTGGCGCGCGGCGAGGCCTTCGTCACGCCGGCGCTGCTCGACGCAAGCGGCTGCGCGCTGCCTGACGAGGAACATTTCGGGCCGCTGCTGAAGATCATTCGGGTTGCGTCGTTGGATGCTGCGATCCGCGTCGCCAATGACACGCGCTACGGTCTGTCGGCCGGGTTCATCGGTGACGACGAATCCGAATATCGGCAGTTCTGGCGACGCTCACGCGCCGGCATCGTCAACTGGAACCGGCCGACGACCGGCGCGTCCGGCGCGTTCCCGTTCGGCGGTATCGGCGCCAGCGGCAATCACCGCGCGAGTGCGTTTTATGCCGCCGACTACTGCGCCTACCCGGTCGCCAGCGCTGAAAGCGCGCATCCGCAACTGCCGGAAAAACTTGCGCCGGGTCTCAGTCTGTAGCGTGTAAACGGTTTAGGTTCGGCCGCAGACATCGGGAGATGACGATGCTGCGAGAAATTGCGATCACGGTTGTTGTGCTCCGCGCTCTGTTCGGCTGGCATGCGCAGGCGGCCGAACCGCCGCCACTGATGCTCGCGAACGTCTACCACGCTGGCGATGCGATCGACCTGTCCGCGTACTGGATCAGCGAGAAGTTCGACGGCGTGCGTGGCTACTGGGACGGCCATCGCCTGTGGACGCGTGGCGGCACGCCAGTACGCGCGCCCGCGTGGTTCACGGCGGGTTGGCCGACGACGCCGCTCGATGGCGAACTCTGGGCCGGACGCGGGCGCTTCGAGAGCGCATCGGCAACCGTACGCAGCGTTACGCCCGATGACGATGCGTGGCGGCAGATGCGTTCGCTCGTGTTCGACCTGCCGGGCGACGCCGGTACGTTCGACCAGCGCCTGCACAAACTCCGCGCACTTTTCGCGCAGCAGCTGCCACCAACGCTGCGCATGGTCGCGCAGTTCCACATCCGCACGGCGGCCGAACTGCTACGCAAGCGTGATGCGATCGTCGCCGGCGGTGGCGAAGGTCTGGTCCTGCATCGCGGCAGCTCGCACTACCGCGCCGAGCGCAACGACGATCTGCTCAAGTTCAAACCGAACGATGACGCTGAAGCACGCGTGGTCGGCTATGTGCCGGGCAAGGGCAAGTACCATGGCATGGTCGGCGCACTCGAAGTCGAGCGCAGCGACGGGCTGCACTTTCGCATCGGCTCCGGGCTGTCAGACGCCGAGCGCCGCAAGCCGCCGGCGATCGGCGCGACGATCACGTATCTCTACAACGGTCTGACGACCAACGGCGTACCGCGTTTCGCACGCTTTCTGCGCGTGCGTGACGATTCTTCGCCGCCATGAAGAAGGCCCGCGAGACGAGCCTTCTTATCGGCATCGCCGATCCGTTGCGAGCAGGCGCGCGACAGCTCGGCTCGCTGCTCGGCGTGACGACGGCACGTTAATACCCCGTTGAGGGGGGAGCGCTTGACGTTGCGCACGACGACGACGCAGGCTGCATTGGACGGGTCGGCCGTGGATAGCATGTGCCGGCACGCGGAAACATTCGGGGATTGGGGCAACATGAATCTTGGACTGGTGGTCGAGGACCAGCCGGCATTGGCGTGCTGGCTCGGTGAGACATTGACCGAGGCTTTTCCAGGCATCAGCGTGCGCTCGGCCGACACGCTGGCAGGCGGTCGGGCAGCGGTTTCAGCGCAGGCGCCCGACATCGCGCTCGTCGATCTGGGCCTTCCGGATGGCTCCGGCATCGACTTGATCAGTGAACTCGCGGCCTCACATCCGCAGTGCCACTGCATCGTCACGACGATCTACGCCGACGACCAGCATCTGTTCCCGGCCCTGCGTGCCGGCGCCGCTGGCTACCTGCTCAAGGATCAGCCGCGCGAACGCACGGTTGTAGCACTGCGCGGCATTGCCGCCGGCGAACCGCCGCTATCGGCTTCGATCGCTCGGCGGCTGTTGCGGGTATTCGGCGACGACAAGGCGTCTCGCCCGACGGTCGAGGCTCCGAAACTGACGCCGCGCGAACGCGAAACCCTGACCCTGATCGCCAAGGGCTTCAAGATCGCCGAGGTCGCCGAGACGCTGGGCGTGACGCGCAACACCGCGCACGAGTTCGTCAAGAACGTCTACCGCAAGCTGAAGATCGGCTGCCGGGCCGAGGCGGCGGTTGAAGCAACGCGAATGGGTCTGATCAATCCGCATCTGTAGCGACGGGATAAAAGTCGCATTGCAGAGCGCCGCGTGCTTTCTGCATGATGTTGAAGGGTTCGGGGGGACCATGAACGAGACACTGCCGGCGCGATTGGGGCCGTACCGCATCCTGCGCCTGCTCGGCGAAGGCAGCAGCGGGCGCGTCTACCTCGCCGAACAATCCGAGCCGCGCCGCGAGGTCGCGCTCAAGGTCTTGCGCAGTGCCGAGCTTTCCAGTGAAGCGCGGCAGCGCTTCAGCCGCGAAGCGGAACTGCTCGCCCAGCTCGAACATCCGGGCATCGCCCGCGTCTATGCCGCCGGTCTGATCGAAACCGACACCGGACCCTTGCCTTATCTGGCGATGCAATACGTGCACGGTATCGAACTGCTCGAATACGCGCGCACGCACGGCCTCGCGATCGACGCCAAGCTGGCGTTGGTCGCGGCAATCTGCCGCGCCGTGCACTACGCACATGCACGCGGCATCGTCCACCGCGACCTGAAGCCGGCCAACATTCTGGTTGACGAACAGGGACAACCGCACATCCTCGACTTCGGCATCGCGCACGTCGCGCAGGATCGCTTCGCGGCGATGACGGTCGCCGGACAGGTGCTCGGCACGGTGCCATACATGAGCGCCGAACAACTCGCCGGCCGCGTCGGCGCCAGCGATCCGCGTTGCGACGTCTATTCGCTCGGCGTGATCGCCTACGAGCTAATTTGCGGCCAGCTCCCTTATCCGGGCCTGTCGACCTCGACCGTGATCGAAGCGATTGCCATCATCCGCGGCGGACACGTCGAAAAACTGTCACGGCTCGCACCGCAGGCGCGCGGCGATGTCGAGACGGTCGTGATGAAAGCCATGGCGCAGGAGGCACTGCGACGCTACGGCTCGGCTGCCGAACTGGCGTCGGATGTCGAACGCTATCTGCAACATCAACCGATCGAAGCACGACCGCCGACTGCGTCCTATCTTCTCGGCCTGTTCGTGCGTCGCCATCGCGCGGTCTCGGCGGCGATTGCCGTGGCGGTGCTCGCCCTGATTTCCGGCGCGGCGGTATCGCTGTATTACGCTGTATCGGAAGCGCGTGCGCACGCGATCGCCGAGCGCCACGCGGCCGAATTCGCCGCCGTCAATCGCTTCCTGAACACCATGCTGGTTTCCGCCGATCCCGCTCACACGCGCGGTCGCGCGGTGACCGTCGTCGAGACACTGGACGCCGCACGCGCCCAGTTGCCGGTCGACCGTTCGCTGACGCCGGATACCCGCGCTGCGTTGGCGGCGACGCTCTCCAATACCTATGTCGCACTCGGCGATGTTGAAACCGGCCTCGCGATCGCGCGCGACGCGCGCACCACCACCGAGCGCGCGCTCGGCGCCAACAGCGAAGCAGCGATCCGCCTGCGCCTTGCCGAGGCCAGCGCCCTGCACTTCGCCGGCGAGCTGAAAGCCGGCAATGCACTGCTGGAGCCATTCACGCAGCAGGCGACACCGTGGGGCGAGGATCCGCGGCTGCGCCTGCAGCTTCGCGCCGAGTACGCCACCGCTCTGGTTTACATGGGCGAAGACGAGCGGGCGTTGCAAGCCCTGCAAAAGCTCCAGGCCGAAGCCACTGCGACGCTGGGCAGCAGTGACAGCGCCAGCCTCGAAATCGCGCAGGGCTATACGTCCGTGCTTTTCAACAGCGGCCGCCATGAGGAGGCACTCGCACAATTCCGCGCACTGATCGATCGCGAAACCGCAGCACTCGGTTCTGATCATCCGATGACGCTGCTGACGCGCATGGATTACGCCGAACGCCTGCGCGAGCGCGGCCGTTACGCGGAAGCCGAAACGCAGATTCGGGGTGTGATCAAGGATCGAATTCGCGTATCGGGGGATCAGCATTACTGGACATTGTTGGCCGAATACGTGCTGTGCAATATCCTCGACCGCAACGGCCGCGCCGCAGAGGCCGAACCGATGATCGGCAAGGTCGTCGACGGTTTGCGCACCAGTCTCGGCGACAGCAGCTCCGACACGCTGAACGCGATGTATGTGCGCGCCAACATCGAAAGCAGTCTTCATCGTTACGCCGAAGCCGAGCGCGCGTATCGTCAGGTCATTGCGCTGCGCGCAGGCACCGATTCCGTCACGCACCACGAGTCGCTGTTCCCGATCAACGGACTGGCGCTGGTGCTGATCGAAACCGGTCGCGCCGATGCAGCGCTCGCACTGCTCGACGATGCTTTGTCGAAAGCCGATGGCCGCAGCGACCACAATATCGTCTACGGCCGCATGCTCGGAACCTACGGTTATGCGCAGATGAAGAAGCGCGACTGGGCGCAGGCGCGCGGCACGCTCGAAAAGGCGGCGTCGATCGTCGCGCCGGCGCTCGATCCGCACCATCCAGCCGTGCAGCTCGTCTACTCGCGGCTGCTGGCCACGTATCGGCAACTCGGCCTGGGCGTGCAGGCCGATGAACTCGCGCCGAAAGTGGATCCATCGTGACGATCCTGTTGCCGGCATTGCCGGTGCTGTTCGCGCTTTTCTGGGCGCTGCACGCTGGCATGTTGTTGCGTCGCGAACGCAAGCGTTCGGCGCGCCTCGATCTGGAACTGGCCGACAAGCTGACGCTGGCGCGTCAGGCCGCCGCGGCCGAAGAACGCCAGCGCCTGCTTGCAGACCTGCACGACGACATTGGCGCCAAGCTGACGACACTGGTCCACGCACTGGAGAAGCCCGAGCATGCCGATCTGGTCCGCGCCGTCGTCCAGGACTTCCGCGACATCGTCTCGCGCACACAGCAGGACGCCTGCACGCTGCTCGAAGCGCTGGCCCAGATGCGCGAGGAAACCGAGCAGCGCCTCGATGCCGTCGACAGCCTGCTCGACTGGCAGCAAGCCGGCGACCTGCCCGATCCGCCGCTTGACGAGGCGCAGGTTCTGCACCTGTTCCGGATTGCGCGTGAAGCCGTCACCAACGCGCTGCGGCATGGCCGCGCCCGGCACATCCGCGTGCGCGTTCTCGCAGTGGCGGACCATTTGCTGCTCGACTTCACCGATGACGGACCCGGTCTGCGACCGAAGGGGCCCGAAGCCGGCCTCGGACGCGGCACCCGCAGCATGCGTGATCGCGCCGAACAGCTCAGCGGCACGATCGACTGGACCCCCGGTACACTCGGCGGCACCAAGGTGATTCTCGAGTTTCCGTTACCGAAGACGGTCTGAAGGAAACCCTTCAGGCCAGCGCCAGTTCGCCTGCCTACAATCGTCACTTTCCGAGCGGCGGACAGACGATGGCCAGTTCAGCAGTCGCACACACGCTTGAAGCCAACTTCGATGGACTGGTCGGACCGACGCACAATTACGCAGGTCTGGCGTTCGGCAATGTCGCCTCGGCACGCAACGCCGAACAGCCATCGAATCCGCGCATGGCCGCGCAACAGGGCATTGCCAAGATGCGCGCGCTCGCCGAACTCGGACTCGCGCAGGGGGTGCTTGCGCCGCACGAGCGGCCGCATCTGCCGACGCTGCGTCGCCTCGGCTTCACCGGCAGCGATGCCCAGGTGCTGCAGTCGACGCGCAGGCGTGCGCCGGAATTGCTGGCCGCCGCAAGTTCCGCATCGTCGATGTGGACCGCCAATGCCGCGACAGTATCGCCGAGCGCCGATTGCGAGGATGGCCGTGTGCATTTCACGCCGGCCAATCTGTGCCAGAACCTGCACCGCGTGATTGAAGCCGGGACAACCTCCCGCATCCTGCGCGCAGTTTTCGCTGACAGTCGCCATTTCACGCATCACGCGCCGTTGCCCGCGACGCCGGCCCTTGGCGACGAAGGTGCGGCCAATCACATCCGCCTGTGCGGTGACTACGGCGATGCCGGGCTGGAACTGTTCGTCTACGGTCGTGGCGCAGCCAATGAGCCGATGCCGGCGAAATATCCGGCGCGGCAGACCCGGCAGGCGGCCGAGGCGATCGCGCGGCTGCATGGCCTGCGCGATGCGCACACCTGTTTTGTACGACAGCAGGCCGATGTCATCGATCAGGGCGTGTTCCACAATGACGTGATCGCGGTCGGCAATCGTGAAGTGCTGCTCCATCACGAGCGGGCATTTGCCGATACACCGGCGATGCGCGCGTGGATCTGTACACACCTGCACGGCGAACGGCGGCCGGTGTTCGTCACGATCAGCGATAGCGAAGTCCCGCTCGCCGATGCGATTGCGTCCTACCTGTTCAATTCGCAGCTGGTCTGCACCGCCGACGGCGCCATGCGCCTGATCGTTGCACAAGAAAGCCGTGACCATGCCGGCGTCTGGCGCGCGATCGAAAGCATGGTCGCCGACGACCGCAATCCGATTGCTGCGGCCGAGGTCTTTGATCTGCGCCAGTCGATGCGCAACGGCGGCGGTCCCGCGTGCCTGCGTCTGCGTGTCGTGCTCAACCCGGCCGAGCAGGCGGCGGTGAACCCACAATGCTGGATCGACTCGGCACGCGCCACGCAACTGTCGGAGTGGGTCGATCACCATTATCGCGACTGCCTGACACTCGATGATCTCGCCGACCCCCAACTGCTCATCGAGTCGCGCACCGCACTCGATGCATTGAGCCGCCTGCTGGATCTCGGCAGCGTGTACGATTTCCAACGCTGATCCTTCCGAACCTGCCGATAAAGAATCGCGATGCAATTGAACCTCGACTGGCGCTGGTATGCCTGGGATGAAATCGACGCGACCACGCTCTACGCACTGTTGAAACTGCGCGTCGATGTGTTTGTCGTCGAGCAGAAGTGCGCATACCCGGAACTCGATGGTCTCGACACAGCCTGCGATCACCTGCTGGTCCGCGACGCCGATGGCGCATTGATCGCCTACCTGCGCCTGTTGCCGCCGGACCTCAAATCCTCGCGGCCGATCATCGGTCGGCTGCTTGTCGCAGAATCCTGGCGTGGTCGCGGAATCGCCCGCGCGCTGGCGCAGGCAGGCATTCGCGGCTGTCAGCAGCGATATCCGGAACAGGACATCCAGATCGGCGCACAACAACATCTGGAAGCGTTCTATCAATCGCTGGGTTTCGTCGTGCAGTCAACGCCGTATCTCGAAGACGAGATCTGGCATGTCGACATGTACAAGCCCTGGCAGTGCTAGGAGCCTGGGCGGCAGAAACACGAGCGGCTGCGGCTTCGCCGTTTTGGTCATCTTCGGCGTCGCTTTGAGGCCAATAGTCCCGGCTATTGGCCTCAAAGCGTCATCCAAACCTGACGCAAAACGGCTTTGCCTCGCCTGCCCGGTTTCTACCGCCCAGACTCCTAGCGGATTCAGCGTCGTGAACGTCGCGGCCGCCAGATTCTCATCAGCACAAGGCCGCCGACCAGACCGCCGAGATGCGCGAAGTGCGCGACGCCGGACATCGAGCCGGTGACGCCGGCATACAACTCGAACGCGGCGTAGAGCACGACGAACAACGGTGCCGGCAGCGGAATCGGTGGAAACAGCAGGATGATCACGCGCTTCGGAAACAGCATGGCGAACGCCGTCATCACGCCGAACAGCGCCCCGGACGCACCGACCACCGGATGCGCGTCGTGCAGCAGCGCGCTGACCGTCAGTTGTGCTGCGCTCGCAGTGACGATGCTGAGTCCGTACAGCACCGCGAAGCGCAGTCGGCCGAGCGCCAGTTCGACGTCGCGGCCGAACACGAACAGACCCAGCATGTTGGCGCCCAGATGCATCAGGCTGCCGTGCAGGAACGCGCTGCTCACGATCTGCCAAGGTGCAAAGCCGGCACCGACCGGCCACAAGGCGTAGCGCATCAACAGCGAATCGCCGATCAGCAGTTCAAGGCCGAAAATCACGACATTGGCGATCAACAGGGCATAGGTCAGCGGATAGCGTTGCATGCGCGAATTGTAGGACTCTCGACCCGCGCAACGGCAGCAAATGACAAACCACCGCACAATAGCGAGCTGAACAATCGACAGGATCAACAGATGACTCAGCGTGAAGTGGTGGTGGTCGGTGCGGCGCGCACGGCAGTCGGCAGTTTCGGCGGCAGCCTCAAGGACGTACCGATGACGACGCTGGCGAGCACTGCGGTCAAGGCCGCGCTCGAACGGTCCGGCGCGGCTGCGGAGCAGATCGGCCACGTCGTGATCGGTAACGTCATCCCGACCGACACGCGCGACGCGTACCTGTCGCGCGTCGCCGCGATCGAAGCCGGCATCCCGCACGAAACGCCGGCGTTCAACGTCAACCGGCTCTGCGGTTCCGGCTTGCAGGCGGTGATCTCCGCCGCGCAGTCGATCCTGCTCGGCGATACCGATCTGGCAATCGGCGGCGGCGCCGAATCGATGAGCCGGGGTCCTTTCATCATGCCGGCCGCACGTTGGGGCGCACGCCTCGGCGACGCCTCGGTGATCGACTACATGAACGGCATCCTTCACGATCCGTTCGGCAAGTTCCACATGGGAATCACCGCCGAGAACATCGCCGAACGCTACGGCATCACGCGCCAGATGCAGGACGAGCTGGCATTCGAGTCGCAGCAACGGGCGGCGCGCGCCGTCGCCGACGGACGCTTCGCGAGTCAGATCGTGCCCGTCGAGTTGAAGACGCGCAGCGGCACCACGCTGTTCGATACCGATGAGAACGTGCGCGGCGGCATCACGATCGAGAAGTTGGCCGGCATGAAACCCGTATTCAGGAAGGACGGCCTGGTCACCGCCGGCAACGCGTCTGGGCTCAACGATGGCGCCGCCGCACTGGTGCTCGCCGAAGCCGGCAAAGCCGCAGCGCTGGGACTGAAGCCGCTCGCGCGCCTGGTGGCATACAGCCACGCCGGCGTCGACCCGGCGTACATGGGCATCGGCCCGGTCCCGGCAACACGCATGGTGCTGCAACGCGCAGGGCTGAAGCTCGACGCGATGGACGTGATCGAGGCCAACGAAGCGTTCGCGGCACAGGCCTGCGCGGTCAGCAAGGAACTCGGCTTCGACCCGGCCAAGGTCAACCCGAACGGCTCCGGCATTTCGATCGGCCATCCGGTCGGCGCGACCGGCGCGATCATTGCCACCAAGGCGATCTACGAGCTGCAGCGCATCGGCGGTCGTTACGCGCTGGTGACGATGTGCATCGGCGGCGGCCAGGGTATCGCGGCGATCTTCGAGCGCGCCGCCTGATCGCCTGTACGACTTGAGCGGCGCCCGTCTCGCTGCTGACGGCGCCGCTTTGCGTTTCGGCTTCCGCGTCCGCGCACCACACGTATACTGCCCCTCCACTTTTGAGCCGGGGGCGGCACGCACGCATGTACATCGAGTTCTTCCAGCTCAAGGAGATGCCGTTCTCGATCACGCCTGACCCGGCGTATCTGTACATGTCACCGCGCCATCAGGAAGCGCTCGGTCATCTGCTCTATGGCACGGGCCAGTACGGCGGTTTCGTGCAGCTGACCGGCGAAGTCGGTACCGGCAAGACCACCATCGTCCGCACGCTGCTTGAGCAGAAGCTCGACAAGGTCGATGTCGCGTTCATTCACAATCCGCGCCAGAACGAACAGGAGTTCGTGCAGACCATCTGCGACGAACTCGGGGTCAGTTACGCGCGTGACGACCGCTCACTGAAAACGCTGATCGATGCGCTCAACGAGCATCTGCTGCAAGCGCATGCCGAAGGCCGGCGCACCGTCTTGATCATCGACGAGGCGCAGAACCTCGAACGCGGCGTGCTCGAACAGGTGCGCCTGCTGACCAATCTCGAAACCGCGAAGGAAAAACTGCTGCGCATCATGCTGATCGGCCAGCCGGAGCTATCCGCGCTGCTCGCCCGTCCCGATCTGCGCCAGCTCGCCAGCCGCATCACCGCACGCTTCCATCTGACGCCGCTCGGCGCACGCGAAACGGTGGAGTACATCGAACATCGCCTGCGCGTGGCTGGCGCGCACGGCGAAATCTTCACACCGGCGGCGATCGCCGATGTGCATCGCTACACCAAGGGTGTGCCGCGTCTGATCAACATCGTCTGTGACCGTGCGCTGCTCGGCGCTTACGCACAGAACGCGCGTCGCATCTCGCCGGAGATCGTACGTAAAGCGGCCATCGAAGCAGTCGGTCAACTTCCAGAAGAATTCGATCCGCATGCGCGTCGCCGTTGGCGTCTGATCGAGATCGGCTGGGCCACGGCGCTGGTCGTCAGCGTCGCCCTGCTGGTCTGGAGCTTCAGCCGCCATGGCGAACTTCGGAAATCCAGACCCGAGGCCACCAAGCCGGCACCGGCCGTAGCCACCACCACACCGCCGCCGCCGGTCGCAGATCCGGTCGCCGATACCCATGCGCTGGAGGCGACGACCGAAGCGCTTGGCGTAGTGATGAGCCGATTGATCCGTGAATGGGATCAGCAGTTGGTGATTCCGCACGGACAGAACGTCTGCGCTGCCCTGCAGCACGCTCGACTCGAGTGCTACCGTAGTTCCGGCACTTGGGCAGATCTGGGTCAGATGAACCGACCGGCGATCCTGACGCTCAATCTGCCGGAACAGGGCAGGCAATATTTTCTGATGACCGCGCTCGATACCAGCAGCGCGAGCTTCGCAACCGTACTCGGTCCGGTGCGCGTGCCGCTGGCATCGCTGGATGGTGTCTGGACCGGCGAGTTTCTGGTGCTCTGGCGCAGTGGCACGAGCGCGACATATATCGCGCAACAAACGCGGGGTGCCGACATTGGTTACGTCTGGCAGCGTCTCGCGGCGCTTGATGGCGTCACCGCGCCGGCGCCGCTGCCGAACCGCTTCGATCGCCGCCTGAGCGAGGCCCTGAGCAGCTTCCAGCGATCGCGTGGCTTGGTGGCCGACGGCGTCGCCGGCATCCGCACGCTGATCGCGTTAGGCGACGGCCTGCCGCAGACACCGACGCTGGGCGATGCCG
>DATCXY010000535.1:0-2298 GCA_036570585.1 Solimonas sp.
CGACGCGTTCGTCGGCCCGACCACGCGCCGCGAACGGCCGCAGGTCGTGCAGACGATTCGCGAAGCGCTGACGCGCGTCGATACGCGCTCGACGTACTGGGCCGTCAACAGCATCGTGCCGCGACGTCCCGACCAGCGGGCGCTGTTTGCGAAAATTCGCACGCCGGTGCTGGTCGTCGCCGGCGCCGAGGACCGCGTGTTTCCGGTCGCCGAAGCGCGGACCATGGCGGCCGCGATCCCCGGCGCGCGTTTCGAGTTGTTGCCGGACGCCGCCCATCTCGCCGGACTCGAATGTCCGGATGTCGTCAATACCCTGATCGAGAACTTCATCCATGACACCCAGCATTGATCGCGCCGGCACGGTGCGCACTGGCGAAGAACTCAACGCGGCCGCCGTCAGCGCATGGTTACGTGCGCAGGGCGTAGTCCTCGACGGCGAGCCCGACGTCACGCAATTTGCCGGCGGCGCGTCGAACTGGACCTATCGGCTGCAATACGCGAACCGCGACTTGATCCTGCGCCGCCCGCCATCGGGAACGAAGGCGAAGTCCGCGCACGACATGAATCGCGAGTATTCGGTGCAGAAGGCGCTGAAGCCGGTCTATCCGGCGGTCGCCAACATGGTCGCCCTGTGTCACGACGAGTCGGTCATCGGCTGCGAGTTCTATGTGATGGATCGCATTGCCGGCCTGATTCCACGCAGGAACATGCCGGCTGGCGTGCAACTGACCGCCGGGCAGACGCGCCAGCTGTGCTTCAACGTCATCGACAAGCTGATCGAACTGCATCGCGTCGACTGGAAAGCGGCGGGCCTCGAAAAACTCGGCAAGGGCGACGGCTACGCGAAGCGGCAGATCGATGGCTGGTGTGATCGCTGGGACAAGGCGCGCACCTGGAACGTATTGCCCGGACGCGATGTCATGCGCTGGCTGAAAGCCAACACGCCGGCCGATGTCGCGACCTGCGTGATCCACAACGACTGGCGACTCGACAACATCGTCTTCGACGCCAACGATCCGACGCGCGTGATCGGCGTGCTCGACTGGGAAATGGCGACGCTCGGCGATCCGCTGATGGAGCTCGGCACCACGCTCGCGTACTGGGCGCAGGCCGACGACGATCGCTTTACGCTCAGCACGCGCCGCCAGCCCACGCACCTGCCGGGCATGCTGACGCGCCGCGAGATCGTCGACTACTACTGCGGGAAGATGAACCTGACACCGAATAACTGGGCGTTCTACGAGGTCTATGGCCTGTTCCGTCTGGCCGCGATCATCCAGCAGATCTACTTCCGCTATCACCACAAGCAAACACGCAATCCGGCGTTCAAACGGTTCTGGCTGCTGGCCAACTATCTGATCTGGCGCAGCCGCAAGCTCATCAAGCAAAGCGAGAGAGCCTGATGGGTGCGATCTATCTGATCCGCCACGGCCAGGCCTCATTCGGTGCCGGTGACTACGACAAGCTGTCGAAACGTGGTGTCGAGCAGGCAGCCGTGCTCGGCCAAGCGCTCGCCGCGCGCGGCGTAAAGCCCGACGTCGTGATCTGCGGCGGCATGCTGCGTCATCGCGAAACCGCACTGGGCTGTCTGCAGGCGATGGGTCTCGACTGCGAATGGCAGAGCGACGTCGCGTGGAACGAGTACGACCACGAGACCATGGTCGAAGTCTACCGGCCACGCTTTCGCAACAAGGCAGTGATGGCCGCCGAACTCGCCGCGTCGCTGCATCCGCGCCGCGCGTTCCAGGACATCTTCGCCGAAGCGATGAAGCGCTGGATCGGCGGCGGACACGACGCCGAATATCCCGAAAGCTGGCCCGCCTTCTGCGCGCGTTGCGAAGGCGCGGCGCAGCAGCTACCCGCTACGCTGGGCCGTTCGAAAACCGCGCTGGTGTTCACCTCTGGTGGCCCGATTACCGCGATTGTGCGGCAACTGCTCGGCCTGTCTGACGAACGTGCGATCCGCCTGAACTGGACGCTCGCCAATGCCGCGGTGACCAAGCTGATCTACAGCGAGCGTGGCATTTATCTTTCGACGCTCAACGAGCACGCGCATTTCGAGCACGACAGTTCAATGATCACGTATCGCTAGCATGCGCTCGCTCGCAGCCGATCCTCGTTCACTCCGAATACCGCGCCGTGAAGCGCGGTGTATCAAAACCTCCCGTTCATGCCGAGCGCCGCGCATCGGGCGTGGTGTATCGAGCGCCCCGTTCATACCGAGCGCCGCGCTGTGGGCACGATGTATCAGCGCCCCGTTCACCTCGAGTGCCGCGCTGCGAAGCGCGGTGTATCGAG
>DATCXY010000536.1:0-6271 GCA_036570585.1 Solimonas sp.
CGTACATGGGCATGTTCGCGACGCGCTATCGGCGATTTGTCGCCAGCCGCATCCGCGAACTGGATGACGGCAAGGTCGAGCTGACCGGCCTGTGCGACGGCGAACCCCCTCTGATTCTGAACGCGGGCGAATATCAGCTCGCGCAACTGTTCGACGGCGCGCGTCCGGCGGCGGCGATTCATGAACGGGCCGCGCAACTGTTCGATCCGGCGCCGAACGCGGCGAAAATCGAAGCTTATGCAGCCGAGCTCGCGGTGCACGGGCTGCTGGATCCGGGCTTTGCCGACGCGCTGCCGTCACCAACCGTGGTCGAACCCGAGTTGAATTTGCGCGGCGCACGCTTCAACGCCGGCCCTCTGCTGGCGTCGACCTTGCCCGGTTCGTTGGCCGGACCGGGCCTGATGGACGGGTTGCTCGGCATCGTCGTCGATGAGCGCGGTCGGCAGCGACCGCTGCTGACACGGCTGCGCGCGACGCCATGGCTTGCGTTTGGTGCGCTGCTGAATTGGCCGCTGCGCAACGCCGTGACGCTGATCGCGTTCGTGCTGCTGTGTGCGGCGCTGGTGTTCGGCATTGTCCATCACTATCGCGATGCCGCGGCGAGCTTGCTGTTGATGCTGAATCCGGGCCGCTGGCCGATGCTGTTGCTGTTCGGGTTTGCCATGGTGCAGATCTTCGGAACCGCCGCCCGCGCCGCGGCGATCCGCCGCCACGCCGGTGTCGAGCCGGTGATCGGTCTGATTCGCGGGCCGATCGGTTTGCCGAACCTGCATGTGGATACCGGTGGTGCCGCCGAACGTGCACCGCGCGCGCAACGTCTGCGCATTGTGGGTTCCGGCCTGACTTCGATGGCCGCACTCGCTGCCGGCGCGGCGCTGATCTGGTTGCTGCGCTGGCGCGCGCGGCCGTTGCTGGCGGGACTGAGCATCGGCGTGACGCTGTTCGCGACGATCGCGCTGTTGCTGCGCGTCAATCCGCTGGCGCGGCGCGATGGCTATTTTCTGTTGGCGCAGCATTTCGGTATTCCCGATCTGCGCGAGCAAGCTGGCGCGTCGTGGTTTCGCTATTTCCGTCGCGGCTGGGTCGGCCAGCAGCGCGCGTTATCGCCGTCAACGCTGATCGGTTACTGGGCGCTGGTACTTGGCTTCATTGTGCTCGTGCTGTATCTGTTTTCGCGTGTTGCCGCGCTGTTGCTGGACCGTTTCCGCGGTCCGGGCTTTGTCATTCTGCTAGTGGTCATGGGGGTTATCGTGAGTCAGACGTTCCGCAAATCCCGCGAGGGAAAAAACCTGGATCTGGGACTGTTACCACCCAAGCCCTGGTATGTGCGCTGGGCGGCGCTGCTGGTCGCGGCCGCCGTGATCGCGATCATTCCGTATCGCTACGATCCCAGCGGGGATCTGCTGGTATTGCCGGGCGATCGCGCCGATGTGCGCGCCCTGATCGCTGGCGATGTCCGCGAGGTCCTGGTCAAGGAAGGCACACTGGTCAAGGCCGGTGACGTGCTCGCCAAACTCTCAGATGACGAAGAACGCGCACAGGTCGCGGTGGCGCAGGCCAAGCTCGCACAGGCCAAGGCCGATCTCGCGCTCGCCAAGAAAGGCGGCAAGGCCGAGGAAGTACAGGTCGCGGAGAGTGCGGTCGGGACAGCCAAGCAGCGCGCGCAGGTGTCGGCGCAGCAGGCGCAACGTCTGGCGACCGCGTTCAAGCACAACTCGGTGACGGCGCAGGAGTACGAACGTGCGCGCGGTCTGGCCGAAGTCGATCGGAAGACGCTCGCTGAAATGCAGAGCAAGCTCGACCTGGTCCGCAGCGGCGCCGACGCCGAGCGCATTGCCGCTCTCGAAGCACAGATGCGCGAAGCTGCGGCGACGCTGGCGTACAGCCAGCAGCAACTCAAGTACACCGAGATCACGGCGCCGATCGCCGGTCGTGTGGTATCCGATACTTTGCAGTTCGCGCGGGGCTCGTATCTGAATCGCGGCGACCAGCTGGCGGTGATCGAAGACGCGCAGAAGCGGCTCGCGGAAGTGAAGCTGCCGGAATCGGCGATCGATCAGATTGCGAATGGCGGCAAGGCCAAGGCCAAGGTCTGGGCATTCCCGGCCGGCACGTTTGAAGGTGCCGTGCGTTCGATCGCGCCAAGCGCCGAACAAGGCGCTTACGGCAAGGTCGTGCGCGTGCAGGTCGAGTTACAGGATCCGGACCATCAGCTGCTCCCCGGCATGACCGGCAACGCCAAGATCGCCGGCCACTGGTATCCGGCGATCGTCGTGTTCACGCGCGCCCTGTTGCGCTTCTTCTTCGTCGAGGTCTGGTCCTGGATTCCGTGATCCAGACTGCGGACACTCCGCTGACCGCGGAGGATTTCCGGCTGACCGCGCGCAGTGGTTTCGGCGATGGCTGGAATCACTACGCGCACAGCATGGCGGCGTTCCGCGGCAAGGTGTATGTCGGCACTACGCGCGGCAGCTTCGCCGGCCTGAAGCTGACCGTGCCGGCACCGGACCTCAAGCCATGGCCGGTCGAGAGTCCGAGCGATCTGTACGCGGTCGATCGGCGTGCCGAGATCTGGGAATACACGCCGGAAACCGCGGAGTGGCGGCTGGCGTTTCGCTCGCCGACCGTGACCGGCGTCAACGGCCGCGCCGGGGTACCGAGTTACATCGGTTATCGCGGCATGACCGTGTTCCAGGGCCGCCACGACACGGCGCCGTGCCTGTATGTCGCGACCTGGTCGCCGCATCTTGCCCATTCACCCGATCTGCTGCGTACCGAGGACGGCGTGCATTTCGCGCCGGTGCAGCGTCCGCCGTTCGGCCCGACCGTGCGCGCGTTCCGTACCGTGCAACCGTTCGGCGGGCGCGTGCACCTGAGTGCGACCGCGACCGGAACCGCCAAGGGCTTCAATCAGGATTTCGCGTCCGAGGCGGTGATCTACGCCAGCGACGATGTTGCGGGTGCGCCATGGGCACCGGCCAATGTCGAGGGTTTCGGCAACAAGGACAACACCACCGTGTTCGAGATGGCCGAGTTCGACGGCCATCTGTATGCCGGCACCGCCAATCCGATCACCGGCGGCGAGTTGTGGAAGACGCGCGGCGGCGATCTGCCCTATCACTGGACCAAGGTTTTCGATCGTGGCGCCGGCCGTGGTCTGCACAATGAAGTCGCCGGCACGCTGTGCGAATTCAAGGGCGCACTGTACGTCGCGTCCGGCGTCATCAATGGCGGTTATCACCGTGCGTTCCGCATTGGTCCGGCGGCCGCCGAGATCATGCGCTTCTGGCCCGATGACAGCTGGGATCTGATCATGGGCGAATCGCGCATGACCGATCAGGGACTCAAATATCCGCTGTCCGGCATCACGCCCGGCTTCGACAATCTGTTCAACGGTTATGTCTGGCGCATGCAGGTCCACGAAGGTTGGCTCTATGCGAGCACCATGTCGTGGGCCAGCCTGCTGCCGTATCTGCCGACCTATGCATGGCCGCCGGATATCGCCGCAGTGCTGCGTCGCTGGTCGCCGGATCGACTCGCCGAAACCGGTGGCTTTTCGCTGTGGCGCACCGACGACGGCGTCCACTGGGAGCCGGTCACGCGTGACGGCTTCGGCAACAAGTTCAACTGGGGCGGACGCACGTTTGCCTCGACACCGCACGGCCTGTTCGTCGGCACCGCCAATCCCTTCGGCCCGCGTCTGGCGATGCGCCGCGATGGTGAATGGCAATACGGTTTCAATCCGCGCGGCGGTTGCGAGGTCTGGCTCGGCAGCAAACAGCATCACGAACCGGCGGACGCGCCATGACCCCGGCACCGATCGTCATTCTCGCGCCGCCGTTCTGCGGCAGCTCCTGGCTGGCCGGTGTGCTCGGCATGCAGCCGGGTTTGTATGCGGTACCGCAGCTGTGTCCGTTCATGGCTGACGGTGTCGACGAACTCCTGCAGATTTTTGCGCTGAGCCAGGACGAGCACGGCGACGCGCTGCACCGCACGGTCGCCGAGTTGTACTTCGGGGGGCAGGGCGCAAGCGAGCTTCATCGCGCGCACGACTGGCTGCACGAGCGCGCCGATCGTGGCGTTGCCGAACTGCTCGACGAGATCGCTGCGACCGTTGCGCCGCGGCGCCTCGTGCTGCCGGATACCGAAGCGCCGCTGCGGCCGATGCAACTGCGCCGGCTGCGGCAATGGCGTGCCGACACCCAGTTCATCCACATGTACCGGCATCCCTGGACGCAAGCTTGCCGCATGTCGGCATGGCTGCAGGATCGCCTGTTCGTGCCGATCGACTACCGCGATTTCAGTCGTTATCCGCCGCTGCCCGATCCGCAGATTCCGTGGCTGCGCGCCAACGAGAATCTCGATCGGTTTTTCGCCGAACTGCCGGATACGCGTGTGATCCGCGTTGCCAGCGAAGATCTCGATCGTGACTTTCGTGGTGCGTTCACGCAGCTCGCTGACGGCCTGCAACTCGGCGACGAAGCAACGTCGTGGGCCCTGATGCGGGATCCGTCGGACTGGGCCTATGCCGCGCGCGGACCGCGCGAAGCGCCGGGCGGCCTGGAAGCGGAAGTGTGGGCACCGTGGTCAGAGAACGTCGAACGTGAAGCGCGCGCAACGAAGCTGGATGCGCCGTTGCCGTGGCGCCCGGATGGACGTGGCTTTGATCCGGCGGTGATCGAGCTGGCGCGGCGCTACGGGTATCGCTGACGGTTTGTCTTTGTAGGAGCGCGCCTTGCGCGCGATCTGCAATGCACGGAGTCGCGCGCAAGGCGCGCTCCTACGATGGGTTTTGGATCTGCTTGCGCGCGGTTATGTCGCGGCAGTCCCTGATTGCGGCGGGGCCCCAGCCCCATCCGTTCGATAGGCAAGAACTACCACTGGCAGTTCTTGAAATCCAGGTTTCAGGCCGGGAGGGAGGCCCATTTGCTCGTGCGATTACGTCACCGCATACCCTGTTCGCGGCGGGGGCCCAGCCCCGCCGGTTCGCCGGGCAGTGATTGCCACTGGCAATCACTGAAATCCCCAGCTTCAGGACGGGGCCCCAGCCCCATCCGTTCGATAGGCAAGAACTGCCACTGGCAGTTCTTGAAATCCCTATCTCACTCCCAAACCACTTTTTCCTTGGTGTTGGCGGCGTTCTTTTCGAGCAGCGGCCCGTATTTCCTTTCGACTTCGTTGCGCTTGACCTTCATGGTTGGTGTCATGACGTTGTTGTCGATCGTCCATGCCTCCTTGGCGACGATGATCTTGCCGATTTGCTCGTGATTTTCGAGCGTCGCATTGACGGCATTCATCTCGGCAATCAGACCGGCTTCGACATCGGCGCGTGACTTGCTCGCGCCGTCGGCGCTGAGCGTGACGATCATGATCGGCTGCTTGAGGCCGGTGCCGACGAAGCACAGCTGATCAATGTTGGTATCGCGCGACAGCGCGCCTTCGATCGGGGCCGGCGCGACGTATTTGCCCTTCAGGGTTTTGAAGATGTCCTTGGTCCGGCCGGTGATGTACAGATAGCCGTCTTCGTCGATGCGACCCATGTCTCCGGTGCGTAACCAGCCGTCGGCGGTGAACAGCTCGGCGGTCTTGTCCGGTTCGTTGTAGTAGCCCTTGGTGACCGCGGCATGCTTGAACTGGATCTCGCCATCCGCTGCGATCCGCATGTCGGCGCCCGGCTGCGCACGGCCGACCGAGCCCCAGCGGTTGGCGCCTGGCAGATTGACCGTTGCGTAGATGTTGTTTTCGGTCATGCCGTAGCCCTGCAGGACTTCGATGCCAAGCTTGTCCAGCCACATCATCAGCGGCATCGGCATTGGCGCCGCACCGACGATCAGATAGCGCGCATTCTGCAGGCCCATGCCTTTCTTGATCTTCTTCTTGATCAGCGATGAGACGATTGGAATCTTCAGCAGGCGGTCAAGCTTCTTCTGCGGCAGCTTCTTGAGAATGCCGGCCTGGAAACGGCCAAACACCAGCGGCACACCATAGAAGCGCGTCGGCGCGACTTCCGGCAACTGCTCGGCGAGCTTCTCGAGGTTTTCGAGGAAGAACACTTCGGCGCCGAAATAGATCGAGGCCAGTTCGACCGCACCGCGTTCGAACGCATGCGCGAGCGGCAGGTACGAGAAGAAGCGTTCCTGGCCCTTGGGCGGCATCGACTTGAGCAGACCTTCGGCGGCAAACAGCATGTTGCCGATCGTGATGATCACGCCTTTCGGATTGCCGGTCGTGCCCGAGGTGTAGATCAGTGTGTAGGTGTCGGACGGTGGCG
>DATCXY010000537.1:0-2311 GCA_036570585.1 Solimonas sp.
CTCCGGTCTGGTGAAAGCGCAGGCTGAGGCCGAAGGCCTGGACAAGATCTTTCTCGCCGCCGGTTTCGAGTGGCGTGAGCCGGGTTGTTCGATGTGTCTGGCGATGAACGCCGACCGCCTGGAGCCGGGCGAACGTTGCGCGTCGACCAGCAACCGCAATTTTGAGGGCCGGCAGGGCGCCGGCGGCCGCACGCATCTGGTTTCTCCAGCGATGGCGGCTGCGGCCGGTGTCGCGGGTCACTTTGTCGATGTGAGGAGCCTGTAATGCGCGCGTTTACCGTCGTTACCAGCAAGATTGCGCCGCTCGATCGACCGAACGTTGATACCGATGCGATCATTCCCAAGCAGTATCTGAAGTCGATTCGCCGCACCGGCTTCGGTCCGTTCCTGTTCGACGACTGGCGCTATCTCGATGCCGGCGATCTGGAGATCGATCCGGCGACGCGACGCGTCAACCCGGACTTCGTGCTGAACAAGGCCGAGCACAAAGGTACGCAGATCCTGATCGCGCGCGACAACTTCGGTTGTGGCTCGTCACGCGAACATGCGGTGTGGGCGCTCGACGATTACGGTTTTCGCGCAGTGATCGCGCCGAGTTTCGCCGACATCTTCTTTTCGAACTGTTTCAAGAACGGCGTGCTGCCGGTCATCTTGAAGCCCGAGGAAGTGCAGGCAATTTTCGAAGGTGTGGCGAAGAATCCGGAGGCATCGTTCACGATCGACTTGCCGGCGCAGCAGGTGAAGCTGCCGTGCGGCAATGCGTTCTCGTTCGAGATCGACGCCGGTCGCAAGCAGAACATGGTCGAGGGTCTCGACGAGATCGGCCTGACGCTGCAGAACGCTGACAAGATCAAGGCCTACGAAGCGCGTCGTCGCGGCGAAACGCCGTGGCTGTTCGCGTCATGAGCAGCGCGGGCCAGACCTGGGATGCGGGTGCGTATGCACGTAACGGCCGCTTCGTGGCCGATCTTGCTGCGAATCTGATCGACTGGCTCGCGCCACAGGCCGGCGAGCGCATTCTCGATCTCGGCTGCGGCGACGGTGTGCTCAGCGAGAAGCTGCTGGAAGCCGGCGCACAGGTGATCGGCGCCGATGCCAGTCCCGAACTGGTCGCGGCAGCGCGTGAACGCGGCATCGACGCGCAGATCGTTGACGGCCAGGCGCTGTCTTTCAATGCCGAATTCGACGCCGTATTTTCCAACGCGGCGCTGCACTGGATGAAACGTGATCCCGACGCGGTGCTGGCCGGCGTGTGGCGCGCCTTGAAGCCGGGCGGTCGCTTCGTTGCCGAAATGGGTGGCGCCGGCAACATCGCGGCGATCCGCGGCGAGATCCACGACGTGCTGGCGCGCCGCGGCGACGATGCCGCAAGCGCCGATCCGTGGTTTTTCCCGACGCTCGCCGATTACCGTCGCCGTTTGCAGGCGGCCGGCTTCGACGTCGTCGGCATCGAAAGCTTCGCGCGGCCGACGCTGTTGCCGGGTGACATCAGTGGCTGGCTGACGACGTTCGCGCAGGCGTTTCTCGCGATCGTGCCGGAGGACCAGCGCGCGGCAGTGATCGCCGAGGTGCAGCAGGGCCTGCATGCGCGACTCGCGAATACCGCGGGTCAGTGGACGGCGGACTACGTGCGCCTTCGTTTCATCGCGGTGAAGAAAGCGGCGCAGTAACCGTTTGCAGGCGTTCAATGCTGCGAGACATACCCGAAATTCCAGAGAAGATCCAAGAGATGAGCAAGAAGATCCTGATTCTCCCCGGCGATTACATCGGTGCCGAAATCATGGCCGAGGCCGTCAAGGTGCTCGAAGTGCTGCGCGCCGAGGGTGAGGCGATCGAGTGGAGCTTCGGCAAACTCGGCGGCGCGGCGTATGACGCCGAAGGCCATCCGTATCCGCCGTCGACGCAGAAGGCCGCACGCGAGGCCGATGCGATCCTGCTCGGTGCGGTCGGTGGGCCGAAGTACGACGAACTGCCGCGCGAAGTCCGCCCGGAGCGCGGCCTGCTCGCGATCCGCAAGGACCTTGGCCTGTTCGCGAACCTGCGTCCGGCGCTGGCGTTCGACGAACTCGCCGATGCTTCATCGCTGAAGCGCGCGGTGATCGAGGGGCTCGCCATCCTGATCCTGCGCGAGTTGACCGGCGACATCTATTTCGGTCAACCGCGCGGTCGTCGCACGACCGCCGATGGTGCTGCCGAGGGCTACGACACCATGCACTACAGCGCGCCGGAAGTGGAGCGCATTGCGCGTGTCGCGTTCGAGGCCGCGCGCAAGCGCAACAAGCGCGTCTGTTCGGTCGACAAGGAAAACGTG
>DATCXY010000538.1:0-2827 GCA_036570585.1 Solimonas sp.
GCTTCCAGTTACCGTCGATCTCGTAGACGTATTCCGAGAACGTCGTCGCCGTGGCCACCGGCAGCGTTTCCATCTGCTCTGCCAGCGGTCCGAGGAATTCGCGCAGGCTTTGCTTCGGCGAAGGATCCAGATTGATGAAGATCAGACCGGCGCAGATATCGACGGCGACGGCCGGCAACGCGCAATCGGCCTTGTCGACATAGAAGCGATCGAAGTCGGGCGCCGATCGAAGCTGGCCGTCATTGTTGAAGGTCCAGGCGTGATAGCGGCAGGTGAAAGCGGAGCGGTTGCCGCTGCTCTCGGCAACCAGTCGCGTGCCGCGGTGCGTGCAGACGTTGTGGAAAGCGCGTACTGCGCCGTCCTTGCCACGCGTGATCAGGATCGACGCGCCGGCCACTTCGACCGGTCGGACGATGAAGGTGCCGGGCTCGGGCAGCTCGCTGATGTGGCCGATCTGCAGCCAGCACCGTCGAAAGACGGCTTCGCGCTCCAGCTCGAAATAATCGTCTCGATAGTACGGACCGGCCGCAACCGGTTCCGTACCCAGAAAGGCCGCCGGCCCCTCTGGCGGCGTCTGATGCATGGCCGGTGCGCTCATGGCTTCCTCGAATGTTGGGGGCGATAATTACAACACATCTGTAGCAATTACGACAGATGTGTTGTATTAATCGAATCCTGCGCTTTCCGGCGTCGACGGGACAAACGCCGATCGACCCCCTAAGGTCTGCTTTCCTTATTGAGTGCCAACGAATTGGACATCGAGACCCGCGCGGTACCGCGTCGCAACCGGAGCTTCGAGGAGACGCATCAGGAGATGATCGAAACAGCGGTCCGGCTCATCTCCGAAAAGGGCGTCGGATCGTTGTCGATGGCGGCGCTCGCGCGCGCCATGCGGATCAATCGCACCACGGTCTACTATCACTTCAAGAGCCGCGAAGACTTGATCGAGACGGTCAAGCAGTGGTCGTCCGCGCAACTCGCCAAGGGCTTGTCGCTGAGCGCGCCGCAACAGGAACGCATCGACTTCGTCACGCGCTTCGTGCTGGAAAATCCGGAGCTGATCAAGCTGTGGATCGAGGACTTCATCGCCGTCGGCGATATCCGCAGCCGCTACCCTTTCTGGAACGAACTGGTGCGCGGCATTTCAGAGAGCTTCACGGCGAACCTGCCGGACGAGCACGCAGACGCCGAGGTCTACTGCGCCATTCTGCTGACCAGCGCCATCATCGGACCGCGTGTCTTCAAGAACAGCATCGCACCGACGCTCGATATCGACACGATCGTCAAAAGGTTCCGCGGCGAACAGCAACGCCTGCTCCGACACGAAGCATTGATGAAATGAGCCGTCACGCACGCTCCTAGTGAGCGGCGCCATCGGCAGCACGCAATCAGGTTGCCCTGACGATCAGATCGGTCGGCAGCAGGATCGAGGGCGCCGACGTGCCTTGCATGCTCTGCATCAAGCGTTCGACGAGAATCGCGCCGGCGATGCGCGTGTCCTGGCGGACGGTGGTCAGCGCGGGCGAGTGATGGAGTGCCAAGGGGCTGTCGTCGTATCCGCAAACGTTGCAGGTCGTCGGCACGTCGACGCCGTGTTCGCGCAGCGCCGCGAGCGCGCCGAGCGCCATCGTGTCGCTGCCGGCGAACAGCGCATCCGGCGCAGGTTTGCCCGAATCGAGCCGCGTGCGCATCGCGTCGCGTGCACCAATGAACGACAGATCGGGTACTTCGAGGTCTTCGACCGCCGCGCCCCATTCCTCGGCGAAGCCCTGATGGCGCTGTCCGATCTCGATATGGCCGTGCGGGCCGAGGAACATCGCGCGCTTGCGTTTCAAGCTGCTGAAATGCTGTGCGACCAGCCGTCCGCCCAGCATGTTGTCGCTGCCGACGACGCAATAGTTGGCGTCCTCAAGATGCGCGCCGCAAACCACAAATGGCACGCCGGCCTTGGCCAGCGCGCGGAATTCTTCGTGATGTCCGCTCTGCCCCATGAAAATGATGCCGTCGACGCCCTTGTTCGACAGCAGGTGCTCGAAACCGCCTGCTTGTGCCGACAACGACGAGCACAACAGCACGTCCTGCTGACGCACCGACAAGGCGTTGGCGATGTTGCCGAGCAACTCGAAGTGAAACGGATCGGAGAGCCGGTTCTCCGGCAGGTGCGGGAAGTCGATGACGACGGCGATCGTGTCGCTGCGGCGTCGACGCAGGTTCTGCGCATTGCGGTTGACCACATAACCGTGGCGGCGCGCGATCTCGAGGATCTTGCGCTTGGTCTCGTCGGAGACCAACGGACTGTCCTGCAGCGCCCGCGACACGGTCGGCTTCGACACGCCGGCAAGGCGCGCGATGTCGTCCATCCGCTTCGGACCTGTCTTGCTCGTGCTGCTCTTTTTCACGCGTATCGCGTCCGGTATGCCGTTCGTCTGGTGTTCGGCGCAAGCAAATCTAACAGGCTTTGCAATCGATTTCAAAACGAGCTAGAGTCGCCGCCGTTCCGCTGGGCTCGCTCAGCGGCGGAGGTTCGTGAACCGCATCGGGTGGAGGTCCGAAATCGGTGATGGCGGATGCTGCCGGCGTTCGCTGCAAGCCGCGATTTCGATGATCCATCGGCCGCGACGCCGATCCACTGCTTTCACCGCATCGACGCATGACGATTGATTCGACCGTTCTGATCAAAGACGCGCAAAAATGAAAACGATTGCAAAGCTGCAAGGCCGCAAGCTGCGGGCGATGATGGGGCTCGCCACTTTGCTCGCGCGCTTCGGCATCAGCAGCACGTCGGCGAAGGCGATGAACATGCCGCTGGCACGTCGCGCCGCTGCCG
>DATCXY010000539.1:0-4967 GCA_036570585.1 Solimonas sp.
GCTGCTGCCGCAGGCGCTCAGCAACATGGCGACGATCACCGCGCCGAAAGTGGCAATGCGCATTCCGTTCCCCTCACTCGATGATTCGGCAATGTCTCAGTTTGAAATCGAAACACCCGTCATTCGCCGCGATAGCTCGCCCAGTTTTTTTCGGTCTCGTGCAGCGTCAGCTCATGCATCAGCGCACCGAAGCGCGGCGCCAGCGTATTCCAGAACAAGACCGCGAGATTCTCGACGGTCGGATTGATGCCGCGGCACAGCGGTGAGTCGATATTGAGATGGCGATGATCGACCTGATCGAGAATCAGATCCTGGATCGCGTCGCGCATTTCCGTGATGTTGACGACCACGCCCGTTTTCGGATCGATGCCGCCGCGCAGCGTCAGCTCGATCACGTAGTTGTGGCCGTGGCCATGTTCGCGTGCACAGGGACCGAACAGCGCGTGGTTCTCCTCGGCGCTGAGCGCGTCCGACCACAGACGATGTGCAGCGGCGAAGCTCTCGCGGCGCGTCAGATACACGATGGGATTTTTTTCAGTCGTCATTGCAATGCACCTCGACAATCGTGCCGGTGATCGGCGCGGAACGCCTGCGATCGAGCAGGAACGCGACGGTCGGCGCGATGTCGTCCGGCAGCGTGCTGGCCTCGACGCCAAGCGATTCGATCATTGCCGTCTTCATCGTGCCCGGCGCCACCGCGTTGACACGGATGCCGTGCGGCTTGCCTTCCAGCGCCAGCGCTTCGGTCAGGCCGACCACCGCGTGCTTCGACGTCGCGTACGCACCGAAGCCACTGAAGCGCTGCATGCCGCGCAAGCCGCCGAGCGACGAGACATTGACGATGTCGCCGTGCATGCCGGCGTCGCGCCACTGGCGCATGACGGCACGACAGGCGTTGAACGTGCCGCCGACGTTGATCGCCATCACCTCGGCGAAACGCGCCGGCGTCAGTTCATCCCAGATCGCACCACGGCCGAGAATCGCCGCGCTGCAGACCAGTGCATCGGGCTGGAAGTCGCGGATCGCCGCTTCCAGTTGCGGCGCATCGGTGACGTCGAGCGCATAGGTTTGGATCAGGGCGCCGCCGTCGCGCAGCTCGCGGGCGCGCGATTCCAGCGGCGCCGCACGCCGGCCCGAAAGGCCGATCCGCCAGCCTTCCTTCGCGAGTTCGCGCGCCACCGCGGCGCCAAGCCCGGAGCCACCGCCGGTGATGAACACCGATGTCTGTTTCTCATCCATGCACCGATTGTCGCATGGCCACCGCAGGCGTCGTCATGCGGACGCGGGAGACTCGACCTGAGGCGTTCGATCGCCGAAGATTCGCGAATCGTCTTGCAACCGTTCCCGTGAGGCCGCCATGTTCCGCTCGCATCTTCCCATCGCCATCACAGCAGCCCTGTTCGCGCTCGCCAGCACCGCGGCGACCGCCGCGCCGCCCATCGCGATCCAGACGAAGGCAACCGACGCAGCGGCGAGCGGCTTTTATCGCATGCCGCTCGGCAAGTTCACGGTGATCGCGCTGGCCGACGGCAACTTCGACATGCCGGCACCGAAGCTGCTGCACGAAGACAAGCCGGGCATCGTCAAAAGCCTGCTCGGCAAGGCCGGCTATACCGACACGGTGCCGACGTCGATCAACGGTTTTCTGATCGACACCGGCAACAAGCGCGTGCTGATCGACACCGGCACCGGGGGCGCGCTGGCACCGACGACCGGCAAGCTGCTCGATCATCTGCGCGCGGCCGGCTACGAGCCAGCGCAGATCGACGAAATCCTGATCACGCACCTGCATCCCGATCACGTCGGCGGCGTGACGCATGACGGCAAGGCCGTGTTTCCGAACGCCGTGCTACGCGTGTCCGCAGCCGACGTCGGCTATTGGGCCGACGATGCGAAGACCGCATCGAAGGACGTCATCGCCGCGCTCGCGCCGTACCGCGCGGCAGGCCATCTCAAGACCTTTGCCGCCGACGCGACGCTGGAGTCCGGCATCACCGCCGTCGATACCGCCGGCCACACGCCGGGCCATACGAGCTATCTCGTCGAAAGCGACGGCAAGAAGCTCCTGGTCTGGGGCGATCTGCTGCACGTCGCCGCCGTGCAGTTCGCCGATCCGAAGGTGACCATCCAGTACGACAGCGCGCCGGCGCAAGCCGAAGCCCAGCGCGCGAAGGTGCTCGCGGCCGCGACGAAGAACGGCGAATGGATCGCCGCCGCGCACATCGCGTTCCCTGGCATCGGCCATGTCGTCAAGGCGGGTGACGCGTATGCGTGGCAGCCGGTGGATGTGACGCGTTGATCAAACCTCCGCTGCAGGAGCGCGCCATGCGCGCGACCATGCCGACATTCACAACCAGACCGCATTCCGGAACGTGTAATCCGATACGCGTTCGACAAGGCCCGCGCGTATCGGATTTGCAATGATGTAGCGCGCGACCGTCATGACATCCTCGTCACGGCGCAACGCGCGATCATGAAACGCCGAAGACCATAAATGGCCGTTCCGGCCAAGCGTCTTGTTCGCCGCACGCGAGCTGGCCGATTTGAGTCGGCTCACGGTGGCGATCAGGCCGGCTGACTCGCCGAGTTGCAACAGCCAGTGCGCATGATCAGGCATCAGGACCCATGCGAGCATCTGCGCATCACCGAGCAAGGCCTTGCGTTCGAAACAAGAGGCGGCTACACAGGCGGCGGCAAAGTCCACGAAGAATGGAACGCGGCCCCGAGTCGGAATCGTCAGGTGGTAGATCTGATGCGGCAGCGATACGCGGCCGCGACGCAAGGCACGATGTCCGGAGCGCGAATCCATGCCGACATGATTGGCCGTGATCGCGGCGCGCATCGCGACCTGGGTCACATCGGACCGGGTCGCGCGCAAGGCGCGCTCCTACAAGCGTGGACCCCGCACGGATCAAACGCATTCCTGTAGGAGCGCGCCTTGCGCGCGACCGCATCGCGGAATTTGTCAACGCACGGCGATCAGCGCGGCTGCGATTTCCTTCAGCACCTGCGGATCGTCGATCGTCGCCGGCACGGTGTAGTCGCGGCCGTCGGCGATCGCGCGCATCGTCGCGCGCAGTACCTTGCCGGAGCGCGTCTTCGGCAGGCGTGCGACCACGGCGACTTGCTTGAATGCGGCGACCGCACCGATCTGCTCGCGAACGCGGGCGATCAGTTCACGCGCAATTTCGTCATGCGCCTTGCCGACGCCGCTCTTGAGCACGACCAGGCCGATCGGCACCTGGCCCTTCAGCGCATCGGCGGCGCCGATCACCGCGCACTCGGCGACGTCCGGATGCGACGCCAGCACTTCTTCCATCGCGCCGGTCGACAGGCGATGACCGGCGACGTTGATGATGTCGTCGATCCGTGACATCACCCAGAAGTAGCCGTCGCTGTCGACGTAGCCCGCGTCACCTGCGAGGTAGTAGCCCGGATAACGCGCGAGATAATTGTCGATGTAGCCCTGCTCGTTGTTCCACATCGTCAGCAGCGTGCCGGGTGGCAGCGGCAGTTTGATCACGACATTGCCGATCTCGCCGGTCGCGACCGGTTGGCCTTCGGCATCGAGCACGCGCAGGTCGAAGCCGGGCACCGGTACGGTTGCCGAGCCGGGCTTGACCGGCATCGTCTCGATGCCGCGCGGATTGGCGATCGCCGGCCAGCCCAGTTCGGTCTGCCACCAGTTGTCGATCACCGGTCGCTGCAATTGCGCGGCGGCCCAGTTGATGGTGTCGGGATCGCAACGCTCGCCGGCCAGGTAGAGCGTACGGAAGTGCGACAGATCGTAATGCTTCAACAGCTCGCCGCGCGGATCTTCCTTCTTGATCGCGCGGAATGCCGTTGGCGCGGTGAAGAAACTCTTGACCTTGTGCTGCGCGATGACGCGCCAGAATGCGCCGGCATCGGGCGTGCCGACCGGCTTGCCTTCGTAGAGGATCGTCGTGCAGCCGGCGAGCAGCGGGCCATAGACGATGTACGAATGGCCGACGACCCAGCCGACGTCCGACGCCGCCCAGAACACGTCGCCGATGCCGCAGTCGTAGACCGCGTTCATCGAGTAGCGCATCGCGACCGCATGGCCGCCGTTGTCGCGGACCACGCCTTTCGGCTTGCCGGTGGTGCCGGAGGTATAGAGCACGTACAGCGGATCGGTCGCGGCAACCGGCACGCAGGCAGCCGGCTGCGCGTTTGCAACCGCGTCCTGCCAGTCGACATCGCGGCCTTCGATCATCGTTGCAACGCATTGCGGTCGCTGCACGACGATGGTCTTTGCCACCTTGTGCGTCGCCAGTTCGATCGCCTGATCGAGCAACGGCTTGTACTCGACGATGCGGCCCGGCTCGATGCCGCACGATGCCGAGACGATCAGCACCGGCTCGGCGGCGTCGATGCGCTTGGCCAGCTCGGGCGCGGCGAAGCCGCCGAACACCACCGAATGCACGGCGCCGATGCGCGCGCAGGCCAGCATCGCGATCGCCGCTTCCGGGATCATCGGCATGTAGATGACGACGCGGTCGCCGGTATTGACGCCGTTGGCGCGCAAGGCGCCGGCAAACACCGCGACGCGATCGCGCAGTTCGCGATAGCTGAACGTCGTCAGCGTATTCGTCAGCGGACTGTCGTAGATCAGCGCGGCCTGCTCGCCGCGGCCTTCGTCGATCCAGCGATCGAGCGCGTTGTCGCAGGTGTTCAGTTCACCGCCTTCGAACCAGCGATGCATCTGCTTCGGTGGCACCTCGCCGTTGTCGGCGAGCACGCGGTCCCACGGCTTCGTCCAGCGCAGCGACGCTGCCTGCTCCGCCCAGAACGCTTCCGGCTCGGTCATCGAGCGGCGGTAAGTCTCGGCGTAATTGCGATCAGCCATCGGCACTCCCCTCACGGCGCTTCACGGTCCGTGCAGTGTAGCGGCGACGCGGCCGGCGGCCTCATGCGTTCCGGCGAGGTGGAGGCTGCCCCCGTAGGAG
>DATCXY010000540.1:0-3304 GCA_036570585.1 Solimonas sp.
AGACGCGTCGCGACAAGACGCTGGAAGTGAAAGTGCCGCCGGGCGTCGATACCGGTGATCGCATCCGCCTCAGCGGCGAAGGCGAGCCCGGCGATGCCGGTGCGGCAAGTGGTGATCTCTACGTGCAGATCAATGTCAAGCCACACGAGATCTTTGAGCGCGAGGGCAATGATCTGCATTGCTCGGTGCCGATTTCGGTCGTGACCGCAGCGCTCGGTGGCGAGCTTGAAGTGCCGACACTTGAAGGCAAGATCGAGGTCGACGTGCCGGAAGGCTCGCAAAGCGGCAAGCAGTTCCGCCTGCGCGGTCGTGGCGTACGCTCGGTGCGTACCTCCGGCCCTGGCGACCTGTACTGCACGGTATTCGTCGAAACGCCGGTACGGCTGACCAAGGCGCAGAAAGAACTGCTCAAGCAGTTCGGCGAGACGCTGGCGACCGACAACAAGCATCATCCGGAAGCATCGAGCTGGATCGGCAAGGCGAAGAAGTTCTTCGACAATTTGACGACCTGATCTTACTTCTGCCATGAAAAAGGCCGCGTGATGTGCGGCCTTTTTTTGTTTGCGGCGTGTGGCCCGAATCAGCGACGACGCAGCGAGTTGTACAGCGCGACATATTCCTGCGTGACGCGGTGATTGCGTTCCAGATAGATCATCGGTTTATGTTGTTCGTGCGACTCTTTGACCCGCACCGAACTGGACAGCGTCTGCTCCAGCACCGGTTTGCCTTCGTGGCGCAGCTCATCGACCAGCCGTGTTGGCAGTTTCGAGCGCGACGAGAACTGATTGGCGACGATGCCTTCGATACGCAGCTCGTCGTTGTGGTCGGCCCGCAATTCCTCGATGTTGGCGAGCAGGGTGTACAGCGCCTGGCGCGCGAACTCATCGCAGTCGAACGGAATCAGCACGCTGTCCGCGGCGATCAAGGCCGAGCGCGCGTAAAAGTTCAGCGCCGGCGGCGTGTCGATGAACACGGCGTCATAGCCTTTGAGCTTGCGCAGCGCATCGCGGAGCTTGTAGATCTTCTGCTTGGCCTCAAGCTTGTTCGACAATTCTTCGAGTCGCGGATCGGCGGCGACGACATCGAGATTTTCAAACGGCGTGTTGGTTACATAAGTGACGAATGGCGCAGGCGCCAGCGAGAACGACAATGTCGATTCGAAGAAGTCCGCGATCGTGCGGTCGGTGTTCGCGGCGCGCGCGCCGAGCAGATACTGCGTGGCATTGCCCTGCGTGTCGAGATCGATCACGAGCGTGCGCAAGCCATTGGACGCGGCAATCGCGGCGAGATTGCAGACGATGGTGGTTTTGCCGACGCCGCCCTTCTGATTGAAAACCACGCGCTTCATGAAGCCTCCGATGTTCCAGCAAGCCGCGTCGATTCCGGCCAAAGCCATCGTACCAAGGAGCCGACGGTGGCAGAATGCTAGCTCAAGCCCGGCACCGGCGAAGTGGCCGCGCTGCCAAATCGATGCGCAGCATGCCGGGTCTCCATTGTCCTTTTGTGAGTGTCCATGAACATTCTGGTTACCGGCGCCACGTCCGGCTTCGGCGCGGCCATCGCCCGCCGCTTCATCAAGGAAGGTCACCGTGTGGTGGCCACAGGTCGTCGCACCGAGCGGCTTGCGACGCTGGCCGCCGAGTGCGGCGAACGCTTGCATGCGCTGGTGCTCGATGTGCGGGACCGCGAGGCGATTGCGCAGGCGATTGCCAGCCTGCCGGCCGATTTTGCTGCGATCGATGTACTGGTCAACAACGCGGGTCTTGCCTTGGGCCTGAAGCCGGCGCACGAGGCCGATCTGGCCGATTGGGAACAGATGGTCGATACCAACATCAAGGGTCTGATGTACATGACGCGCGCGGTGACGCCGGGCATGGTCGAGCGCGGTGGCGGACATGTCATCAATATCGGCTCGGTATCCGGCGAGTGGCCGTATCCGGGCGGCAACGTCTATGGCGGGACCAAGGCCTTCGTTCGCCAGTTCTCGCTGAACCTGCGCGCTGATCTGGTCGGGCGCGGCGTTCGCGTCAGCAACATCGAACCGGGCATGGCGGAAACCGAGTTCTCCCTGGTCCGCTACAGCGGCGACAGCGAAAAGGCCGCGTCGATCTACGCCGGCACGCAGCCGCTGAGCGCTGACGACATCGCCGATACCGCGTACTGGATCGCGTCGCGGCCGGCACACATCAACATCAACACGATTTCGCTGATGCCCGAATGCCAGGCGTTTTCCGCGTTCACCGTCAAGCGCCGCAGCTGAGCGCTTGATGCGCATGTGAGGCGCGTGGCCGGCGCCGCGCGCGACGCTGTGGTCAGTTGCCGTTAAGGAAAGGCTTTGCAGGCTGCTGCGTCGTCCGACCTGCGATCGCAGGGATTCTTTCGGCGTGCGCAGGGGAACACGATGCGGCTCGTTTCATTACACGCGGCAATTGCGGCGGTTTGCCTGTTGTCGACGGTCGGCAGTGCGCGCGCTGCCGTGACGCCCGAAGAAAATGTCGTGGTGTTCGCACGGACCTTCAGCGATCAGCTCATCAATCGCCGCATCGTCTATCTGCGACCGCGCGTGTTGCCGGCCACGCCTGCGCCCGCGCTGCTGCTGCTGCCGTATCGCAACGGGGACGCCGACGACATGGCGGATCTCGTCCACGCAGCGCGTCTGGTCCGGAAATACAACACTTGGGTGATCATTCCCGAGGCCATCAACGGCTATTGGAATTACAAGGCGCTGCTCGGGCCGCTGACGACGCCTGATGATGTCAGGTTTCTTGATCATCTGATCGACGATGCGATCGCCACCTTTGGCGTCGATCCACATCGCATCTACATGGGCGGATACTCGGGCGGCGCGATGATGACACTGCGCTACGCCTGCGAGGTGCCGGGCCGCATCGCGGGTACTGCACTGGTCGGTGCGCAGATGATCACCACGCTGGCCGCCAAATGCGATACCAGCGCACCGCCGGCGATGATGTTCATCGATGGCGACGAAGATCCGCTCGCTTCCTACGACGGCAACGCGACCTTGATGTCGCTGCCCGCCAGTGCCGCGTTCTGGGCGCAGGCCAATGGCTGCAACATGACGCCACGGCGCGAGGCGTTGGCAGATGTCGTCGATGACGGGACGCATACATTGCTCGATCGCTACGGCGGTTGCCGGAACGGGGAGGCAGTGCGCTTGTATTCGGTCATTGGCGGTGGCCACACCTGGCCGGGCACGGTGGACTTCTCGCCGTCGCTGGGACGTACCAGTCAGGACTTTGATGCAAGCGACGCTTTCATGCAGTTCCTGCTGCAGTTTTCGCGC
>DATCXY010000541.1:0-2246 GCA_036570585.1 Solimonas sp.
TCAAGCCCGCCCTTGGCGGCGGTGTACGCCGGATCGCCGCTGCGCGCAATTTGTCCGGCGATCGAGCTGATGTTGATGATGCGACCGCCGGCCGGCATCGCCGGTGCGAGCAGACGCGCGAGATCGAATGGCGCGATCAGATCGATCTCCAGCAACGCCCGCAGGGCCGCGCGATCGAGATCCGGCAGGCCGCGGCGGTCGCGCACGCTGGCGTTGTTGACGAGGATGTCGATGACGCCGTGTTGCGCGAGCAGTGCATCGATCGCACGGGCGACAGCGGCCTCATCGCCCAGTTCAAAGCGCAATGGACGTATATCACCTGCCTGCGTGCCGAGCGCGCGGATCGCATCGGTCATCTGCGTCAGATCGCGGCCATGCAGATAGACCGTGGCGCCGGCGGCCGCGAGACCACGCACCATCTCCAGCCCGAGACCGCGTGCGCCACCGGTGACGATCGCGAGCTTGCCGCTCAGCGAGAACTGCTGGAGATGCGTCGGATTCATCGCGGACATGCTAGGCAATCTCGACGCCGGCTGCTGTGACGACGATAGCGCGCACGATTTTCGCTACGGCGATTGTGGTGCCGACACACCAGCGGCGTTTAGCGCGACGTTTCCGGCGTGGTCACCGGGGCTGGCGCCGGTAGCAGATCGCGCATTAGCGCGTGATAGATCGAATCGCGCCAGACCAGTCGTGCGGTACCGCCGCCAAGCAGCGCCGCGCCCATCAGCGGCAGTGTCATCTTCTGGCCCAGCGTCATTTCCGCGACGATCACGGCGGCGGTCAGTGGCGCCTGGGTCGCGCCAGCGAAATACGCGGCCATCGTCAGCAGGATCACGGCCGCGGGCGGGGCGAAGTCGATGAAGCGAGCGAGGTCGGCCCCGAGTCCGGCCCCGGCGGCCAGCGATGGCGAGAAGATGCCGCCCGGCACGCCGCTGACATAGGCCAGCCACGTGGCGAGTGCGCGCTGCAGCGGGTACCAGATCGAGACTGCGGTGTCGTTTTCGAGCAGCGCACGCGCTTCGGCGTAGCCGCTGCCATAGGTCGTGCCGTGGCTGATGATGCCGAGCACGGCGATCAGCACGCCGCAAAGCATCGCCCAGCGCAGACCATGCTGGCTTACATAGCGTCGCGCCGCATGGCTGCCGGCGTACAGCAGGCGGCTGAACAGGCCACCGGCGAGGCCGCCGACGAGGCCGCAGATCAACACCGCACGCCACTGCGAGAAATGATCGAGATTGGTATCGACGATGCCGAGGTAGACGCGATCACCGAGCACGGCGATCGCCGCCAGCGCGGCAATGATGACGAGCAGCAACAGTGTACCGCTGGCTTTTTCTTCAAGACTCGATGCCAGCTCCTCGATCGCGAACACGATACCGGCGATCGGCGTATTGAACGCGGCGGCAACACCGGCCGCGCCACCGGCGAGGATCAGGCTGCGCCGGACACGCGTCGAATTGTGACGCCCGACGAAGTTCGCGATCGCCGCGCCGATCTGTACGGTCGGGCCTTCGCGGCCGACCGATGCGCCGCACAGCAGCGCGATGACGGTCAGTACCGGCTTGAGCAGGCCGACATGCAGCGACAGCATCCGTTTGCGCAGGTCGTCGTCGGCGTGATGCAGCACCGCCAAAACCTGAGGAATGCCACTGCCGGCTGCGGTCGGCACAAGGCGACGCGTCACCCAGACGATGGCCATGATGCCGAGCGGCGCGAGCAATAGCGAGATCGCCGGCAGCCACGTCGTCCATGCCATCAGTTGCGAATATGCCCATTCCGCGCCGCGCGTGAACAGTGCGGCGACAAGGCCGATCGCCGCCGCCGCCGACCACCAGCGCAGACGCGGCTTCCAGCGCAGCCACAGACGTGCGGTCTGGAAGCGCCAGCGCCGGGCGGCCGCGACAGCCTGCGCGACCGGCTTCATGGCCGCGTGGGGACGGCCAGCCGGGGATCAGCCGAAGTGGCAGACGTAGTGCAGGGTTTCGATCGTTTCAATATCGAAGGCCGAATGACCGGGTGCGGCGAAGGATTGGCCACCACGGTATTCGATCCACTGGTCCTGGCCCTTGAGCCGAACGCGGCAATGGCCTTCCAGCAGTTCCATCGTTTCCGGCGCGGCGGTACCGAAATTGAGGGTCGACGGCAGGATCACGCCGACCGATTTGCGGGTGCCGTCCGCCAGCACCACCGTGTGGCTGACGCACTTGCCGTCGAAATAGACATTGGCTTTCTTGAGCACCGAC
>DATCXY010000542.1:0-2208 GCA_036570585.1 Solimonas sp.
TTGCCATTCAAGGAGGCGGCCCAAGGGGATTTGGAGTGTGCTGCTGCCGTCGCTGGCGAGACATCACTTCCGGATTGAGCCCCAGCTTGGCCCTCCATGGCCAAGCGTTCGCGTGCTCCACGAGCGTTGCTCGCGAAGCGAGCACGCTCACCCAAATCGGCCGGTGATGTAGTCCTCGGTACGCTGCTCGCGCGGGCGGGTGAAGACGTGATCAGTGGTGCCGAATTCGACGAGTTCGCCGAGATACATGAACGCCGAGAAGTCGGCCGCGCGCGCAGCCTGCTGCATGTTGTGGGTGACGATCGCGATCGTGTAATCGGACTTGAGCTGATAGATCAGCTCTTCGATCTTGGCGGTCGAGATCGGATCGAGCGCCGAAGTCGGTTCGTCGAGCAGCAGCACGTGCGGGCGCACGGCGATCGAACGGGCGATGCACAGGCGCTGCTGCTGTCCACCGGACAGACCGAGTCCCGAGTCCTGCAACTTGTCCTTGACCTCATCCCACAGCGCCGTGCGCTTGAGCGCGTCTTCGACGCGATCATTCATGTCCGCTTTCGAAACCTTCTCGTACAGGCGGATACCGAACGCGATGTTGTCGTAGATCGACATCGGGAACGGGGTCGGTTTCTGGAAGACCATGCCGATCTGCGCGCGCAGCAGGTTGACGTCGGTCTTCGGATCGATGACGTTGCGGCCTTCCAGCAGTACCTCGCCGGTGGCGCGCTGACCCGGATACAGGTCGTACATGCGGTTGAGAACGCGCAGCAGTGTCGACTTGCCGCAGCCGGATGGGCCGATGAATGCGGTGACCTTGCGGTCATACAGTGGCAGCGAAATGCTTTTCAGCGCGCGGTAGTCGCCGTAGAAAAAGTCGAGATTGCGGATCGACACTTTCTCTTTCAGTACATCGGCGATCGGCTCAGTCAGTTCGGCTTTCATCAGTTCGACGTTGGGACGATTCTTCATGGTAGGGGACTCTGTGCTTTCCATGAGCATCAATGCCCGCTGGAGCGCGGACGCGCGAGCGCACGGGCAAATACATTGAGCGCGAGCACCGTCAGGGTGATCAGCAGCGCGGCGGTCCACGCGAGCTGCTGCCAATCCTCGTACGGTGACAGCGCGAACTGGAAGATCACGACCGGCAGATTGGCCATCGGCGCGTTCATGTCCGTGCTCCAGAACTGATTGTTCAACGAGGTGAACAGCAGCGGTGCGGTCTCGCCGCTGATGCGGGCGATCGCCAGCAGCGTGCCGGTGATCAGGCCGGCGCGGGCGGCGCGGTAGCAGATTTTCTGGATCACCATCCAGCGCGGCGCGCCGAGCGCGCTCGCGGCTTCGCGCAGACTGTCTGGAACCAGGAGCAACATGTCTTCGGTGGTACGCACGACCACCGGCAACACGAGGATGGAGAGCGCGACACAGCCGGCCCAGGCGGAGAAATGACCCATCGGCTGCACCATGATTTCGTAGACGAACAGGCCGATGACGATCGATGGCGCCGACAACAGTACATCGTTGATGAAGCGCACCACCGAGGTCAGCCTGGTGTTGCGGCCATATTCGGCCATGTAGGTGCCGGCGAGGATGCCGACCGGCGTGCCGATCAGCGTTGCGATCAAGGTCTGCACGAGACTGCCGAACATCGCGTTGAGCAGGCCGCCAGCGCTGCCTGGCGGCGGCGTCATCTGTGTGAACACGGCCAACGAGACGCCGGCTGCGCCTTTCAGGAACAGCGTCGCCAGAATCCATACCAGCGCGATCATGCCGGCGGCGGCGGCGCCACAGGACAGCATCATCGCCAGTCGATTGAGGCGGCGACGGCGGGCATACAGCGACATGTACGTATGTTCGTTATTCATCTATCGACCTTCCGCCCGTTTCATCCGCAGCAGCAGCAGGCGCGCGGCGCCGAGCACGATGAAGGTGATGATGAACAGGATCAGGCCGAGTGCGATCAGCGACGAGGTGTAGATCGCGCCGTCGGCCTCGGTAAATTCGTTGGCGATACTGGCAGAGATGGTCGTACCCGGCGCCAGTAGTGAGTGGCTGATGCGGTGTGCATTGCCGATCACGAAGGTGACCGCCATCGTCTCGCCCAGCGCCCGGCCGAGACCGAGCATGACACCGCCGATGACGCCGGTCTTGGTATACGGCAGCACGACATGGCGGACGACTTCCCAGGTCGTGCAGCCGAGGCCGTACGCCGAC
>DATCXY010000543.1:0-4031 GCA_036570585.1 Solimonas sp.
TACGCGGCAATCTGCAGCCAGCGACCTGGCGTGCCGGCAGGCACCACGGCCTTGTTCGGGATCGGCTCGACCACCGCCTTTGGTGCCGGCGGTGGACCTTGCGGGGCGGCCGACGCCAGCGTGCTGGCGTCATCGCTCGGCTTCAGTGCGACGATCTCGACTTCGGCATGGCCATCGCCAATGATGTCCAGGCGTGCCGCGGCCGCGTACGAAAGATCGATGATGCGACCCGAATGAAACGGCCCGCGGTCATTGACGCGCACCACCGCGGTCTTGCCGTTTTCGAGGTTGGTGACGCGCACATAACTCGGAATCGGCAGCGTCTTGTGTGCGGCGGTCATCGCGAACATGTCGTATGGCTCGCCGCTGGCGGTCTTGCGGCCCTGGAATTTCTTGCCGTACCACGACGCGCGACCGCGCTGCTTGAAGCCGTCCGTATCGTCGAGCACGTCGTAGACGATGCCAAAGGCTTCGTATTGATCGGGGTTTCCGGATTTGCTGCGCGGCTCTGCCTTGGGTATGGCGTCCGGCGTATTGGCGACGTCGGCCGGAATGTCGTCGGAGTTCGGCGCGCCGTCTCTGACGCCCGGCGCATAGAGTTTCACGCTCGGTCGCGTGCCACTGCCCGGTCGCTGCGCCGGGCTGACCGGCACGGTGCGCGTTGCGCCTTTTTGTGGCGGCTTGGCCGACGGCAATGCCGCGCAACCGGTCAGCGTCAGCGTGGCCACCGCCAATGCGCAGGCCAGCCTCATGGCGCGGGCGTTGTCGCGGCTTCGATGCGTTGCGCGAGCTGCGTGACGGCCATCGCGTAGTAGATCCGTGGGTTGTACGTCATCACCGAATAAAAATTCGGAAACGCCAGCCAGTACTCGTGACTGCCATCGTCGAGCGCGAGATCAATGATGCCGAGTGCGGTGTCGTCCGGTAGTGGCATCGTCGTGGTGATACCGGCGCGACGCAGATCGGACGCGCGATAGAAGTTGTCGCGCGAATTGACGACGGCGCCAGCCGGCAGACTGCCCTGCGTCAGCACCGCCGGCACCGCGATCGGTTCGCCGCGACGCCAGCGCCAGGCGGGCGCGTAATGCGTGAAGTAATTGGCAATCGAGCCGATCGCATCGGGCAGCGACCACAGATCGGTCTGGCCGTCCTTGTCGTAGTCGAGCGCGAGTTTGCGGTAGTTGCTCGGCATGAACTGCGCGTCGCCCATCGCGCCGGCGTACGAGCCCTTGGGCTCGCGCGGATCGATGCCGCGATCGCGGCACAGCGCGAAGAATTCGACCAGTTCGCTGAAGAAGAACGGGCTGCGCGTCGGATGTTCGAAGCCCTGCGTCGCCAGCGCATCGAGGACACGGACGCTGCCGGTGATGCGGCCGTTGCGCGTCTCGATGCCGAGAATGCCGGCGATCAGCGCGGGCGGTACGCCGAACTGATTCTCGGCGCGTTCGAGAACATCGCGCTGATCCTGCAGCAGCGCAACACCTTCGCGAATCCGCGAATCATCGATGCGGCGCGAATACCGGGTCCAGGTTTCGGTGCGTTCCGGCGCCTTCTGTTCCTGCACGATCAGCTGTGGCAGCCGACGCGCGTCGGCCAGCGCTTCGGTGACGTTCTGCAGCTCGGCTTCTGAGAAGCGATCGTCGATGCGCAGCTTCTGCAGCAGGGCCGGGACCTGAGGTGCCTTGCTGTAGTCGACATCGGAATCGTCGGCGATCGCCACGGAAGAGGCGAACACGATGCCGCACAGGGCAGAGACAAGGAGCAGTCGGGACATCAGTTGGCGAGCAGCTTCCGGTGAGTGTGGATCGACATCAGCATACCGAAGCACGCCAGCAGCGACACTGCCGAGGTGCCGCCGTAGCTCACCAGCGGCAGTGGCACACCGACCACGGGCAGCAGGCCGATGACCATGCCGATGTTGATGAACACGTAGACGAAGAACGTCATCGCCAGCGCGCCGGCGAGCAGACGCTGGAAGGTGTCTTGCGCACGCGCGGCGATCCACAGGCAGCGGCCGACGATCGCCAGATACAGCACGAGCAACACCATCACGCCGATGAAACCCATCTCTTCCGAATACACGGCGAAGATGAAGTCGGTGTGCGCTTCCGGCAGGAAGTCGAGCTTGGCTTGCGTACCGTGCAACCAGCCCTTGCCGAATACGCCGCCGGAACCGATCGCGATCATCGACTGCGTGATGTGATAACCGGCGCCGAGCGGATCGCTCTCCGGATTGAGCAGCGTCAGGATGCGCTGACGCTGGTAATCCTGCATGTGCGACCACAGCAGCGGCGCTGCCGCACCGGCGAGCGCGAATGCGCCGATGATCCAGCGCCAGCGCAAGCCGCCGAGAAACAGCGCGAAGCCACCGGCGGCGACGATCAGCAGCGCCGTGCCCAGATCGGGCTGCTTGGCGATCAATACGACCGGCACGCCGATCAGCGCCAGCGTCGCGATGATGGTCAGGACGTTCGGTGGCAGACGCCGCGTGTGCAGGAAGGCGGCGATTGTGGCCGGCATCGCCAGCTTCATCATTTCCGAAGGCTGGAAACGGATGACGCCGAAATCGAGCCAGCGGGTGGCGCCCTTGGCAGCGTCGCCCAGCAGCAGGGTCGCGACCAGCAGCAGCAGCGTGAGGCCATAAAGCCACGGTGTCACGGTGCGGTACATGTCGGGCGGCGCCTGCGCGATCGCCGCCATCACGATCAGGCCGAGCACGACACGTTGTGCCTGGCTGACGACCCCTTCGATGGAATGATCGGTCGCCGAGTACTGGATGAAGATGCCGACGATGGCAACGGCGAGCAGCAACAGCAGCAGCCAGATGTCGATGTGCCAGCTTTCCAGCCAGTCGGCGATGCCCGGTTCCGGCTTGTTGCCACGGCCGTGGCCGGCGCTCTGCAGGAGATCAGCGATCATCGTCGTCATCCGGTGCGGGTTTCGCCACGCTTGGGTTTTCGGCGGTGGGCAGACCCGGCACCATCGAAGGTGTCACGCGGCTGCTCTTCTCCGTCGCTTTCTCGTTGCCGTACAAGACATAGCCGAGCAGATACTGGTCCATAACCTGACGCGCGATCGGGCCGGCGAACGAGGCGCCATGGCCACCGTGTTCGGCGATCACCGCGACGGCGATTTTGGGATCATCGGCCGGCGCGAATGCGATGAACAGCGCGTGATCACGCAGGCGCAGCGGCAGCAGTTCCTGCGCCACCGGCCGCGATTCATCCTGGCGCAGCCCGGCGACCTGCGCCGAGCCGGTCTTGGCCGCCATCCGATACGGCGCACCGTGGCCGACCATCCACGCGGTGCCGCCCTGTTCCTGCGCGACGCTTTCCATCGCCGCGATCACCGTCGACCAGTCGTTCTCGTCCTTGAGCTTGATCTTCGGCAGTGCCACGGGCACGACGTCGGTGACCTTGCGCGTGATGGGATCTTCGGTGGCACGCAACATATGCGGCTTGAAGCCGCCGCCGCGCATCGCGATGCGTGCCGTCATCTGCGCGAGTTGCAACGGCGTTGCCAGCACATAGCCCTGGCCGATGCCGGCGTTGAGCGTTTCGCCCGGATACCAGTTTTCGTGGCGGTTCTTGCGCTTCCATTCGCGCGACGGATACAGACCGTCCTTCTCCAGCGGCAGGTCGATGCCGGTGGCGTGGCCAAGCCCGAATCCGGTCATCGCTTCATACATGCGATCGATGCCGAGATTGATGGCCAGGTTGTAGAAATAAATGTCGCAAGAGCGTTTGACGCCCTCTGCCATGTCGACCGGGCCGTGGCCACTGCGCTTCCAGCAGCGGTACTTGCGCGACGAGCCGGGCAGGCTCATCGAGCCGCGGCAATATTCCGTGTGCTCCGGCGTCACGACGCCGTATTCGAGCCCGGCCAGCGCCATCGCCGGCTTGATCGTCGACCCCGGCGGGTAAAGCCCTTGCAGCGAACGGTTGAACAACGGCTGCTTCGGATCGTTGAGCAAGGCGTGGTAGGTCTTATTGTCGATGCCGTCAGCGAAGGCCTGCGGATCAAAGCCCGGC
>DATCXY010000544.1:0-2372 GCA_036570585.1 Solimonas sp.
CCGAACTGGGTCAGCGTCGCGGTCAGTTCAGCGCGCTGGCCACGCGTCAGTTCGGTGGCATCGCGACGCGTCTGCGCGGCCTCGTCGCGCAGCACGCGTTCGAGCCGCTCGGCTTCATCCTTGAACGCCTTGCCGACGTCCGGGCCGCGACGCAGCAATGCAGCAAGGGCGCCGCCAATGAAGGCACCAATGACGGCGACCAGCAGGACCATGATCAGATTCATGGCCGCATTCTACTGAGCCGGACCGTCAGCGCGTGTCGCATGCTGACGGTCCGGCGGTGCCAATGGGGCGAACGGACCTAGCGGTTGGCGAGCAGATCGATGACCGACAGGATCAGGAAGGTGCCCGGATCGTAGACCACGCTGTAGCCCTGGTAATAGCCGACGCGATAGCCGCGCGGTGCCTGTTGCACGCGATAGCGGTACGCAACCGGCACCGGCTGGATCGCATGACGGTAGCTGACCGGCACGGCGCGACCACGATAGAACACCGGCTGGCGTGCGTAGACAACGCGACCGTGGGTGCGTCTGTCGTGCCAGGACTGCGGCTGGGCATGACCGCGATGGTCCTGACGATTACCGTTGTGGTGACCGCGGTTGTCGCGCCGATCGCGATGACTATCGCGCGACGGTCCGTGATCGTGTGAAACCTGACCGCGATCGGCGCCGCGATAGTGATTGTCGGCAAACGCCGAGGGCGCTGCCAGCGCTGCGGCGATGGCCAGCAAGCTGGCGGCGGCAAGTTTGCTTGAAACCTTGAAGTTGCTCATCTGGGTACTCCTGATCGGTGATGGCGCATCCATCATCGATGCCGGCGGCGCACGCTACGTCGCCGTCGTGTCAGGAAACGTATCGCGCAGCCGAACCTAGGCTGAACCGCAGTTCGGTCTGCGGCCGGCGCTGTGCGCCTGCTGGTAGATCGGCAGATCCTTTGGCAGGTTGTGTTGCAGATCGGCAATGCGCGTGGTGTTCGAAGGATGCGTCGACAGCAGCTCCGGCGGTGCGCCGCCGGCCTGCTTCGACATGTTCTGCCACAGCGTGATCGCCTGGCTCGGATCGAAGCCGGCGCGCGCCATCAGGTCCATGCCGAGAATGTCGGCCTCCGATTCGTCGCCGCGCGAGAACGGCAGCAGTACGAGATATTGCGCGCCGGCGCCGATCGCGTCCGGCGGCAGGCCGGTGCCGGCACTGATCAGCGCGGCGCCGAATTGCGTCGCCATCTGGTTCGACACGCGTGAGGCCGAATGGCCGGCCAGCACATGGCTGATTTCGTGGCCGATGACGGCGGCGAGCTGATCCTGCGTGGTCGCGACTTTCAGCAAGCCGGTATAGACACCGATCTTGCCGCCCGGCAACGCGAAAGCATTGATCTCCTTGGAGTCGAACACTTGCACCTCCCAGTTGGCCGGCGTCAGCGCCGACCTGGGGACCTGTGCGGTGAGTGCGTGCGCGACGCATTGCACGTACGCCGATGTGCGCGCGTTCTTGGTGGCCGGCGTCTTTTCCTTCATCTGCTGGAACGCGGTGACGCCCATCTGCGACATTTCCGAATCGGACACCAGCCGCAGCTGATGGCGGCCAGTCGGCGAAACCGCGCAAGCCGTCAGAACGGTGAGGACGAAAATCAGCGGGACAGAGCGTTTCATCGAAGGCATTCCTTGGCGATCAGCTTTGATGATAGTCAAAAAGGCGGTTTACCCGGGCTGACTTGTCCGCGGCGGCCGTTCCGGTACAGTACTGACGGGCTGCAGACCCGGTCAGCGCGCGCCAGACAGGCATCGCGTCGTTCGTGGCCATTCAGCCTTTCGGCAGGCGAGACTTCGATTTTCGCCGATCATCGTTGCGGCTGGCAGGCCGCTGAGACAAAGGAAGGTTGATCAGATGGCTACCCGAGAGACCGGCACCGTGAAGTGGTTCGATAGCGCCAAGGGCTTTGGCTTCATCCAGCGCGAGGGCAAGGAAGACGTCTTCGTGCATTTCCGCCAGATCCAGGGCGACGGCTACAAGTCGTTGGCCGAAGGACAGAAAGTCGAATTTGAAGTCGCGCAGGGACAGAAAGGCCTGCAGGCTGAAAACGTCACGATCCAGAGTTGACGCCATCTGATTCGCAGAAAACCCCGCCATGCGCGGGGTTTTTTTGTCGCCGGCAAAGGCATGAACTGGCAGAATGCCGACCGTGCCACGTTCTCTCCGCCACCGTTGCTTGCTGGTTTATCTCGGCGTCTTCGCGCTGATCGGTCAGCTGATGCTGCCGACGGTGCATGCGCAGAATCTGGCGCAGCGCAGCGGCAATCCGCTGTTCGCCGCGTTCTGCGGCGAGGTTGCACCGCAGCGATTGGCCGCGCTGCAGCAGCAATTGCAGGCGAGTCT
>DATCXY010000545.1:0-3991 GCA_036570585.1 Solimonas sp.
TCCATCCGGGCTACGGCTTTCTGTCCGAGAACAAGGGTTTCTGCGAAGCAGTCGAAGCGGCCGGCATCCGCTTCATCGGGCCAACACCCGAACAGATCGACCTGATGGGCGACAAGGTGCGCGCGCGCAACTTCGTCGAGAAGGCCGGCTTCCCGGTCGCATCGAGCGCGATCGAGGACGACGACCCGAGGACCTTCAATGCGCGTGCGAGAAAAGTCGCGTTGCCGCTGCTGATCAAGCCGAGCGCCGGCGGCGGCGGCAAGGGCATGCGCATCGTCCGTGATCTGACGGTGCTCGACGCCGAGATCGAACGCGCGCGCAGTGAAGGCCAGCGCTACTTCGGTGATGGCCGCCTGTACGTCGAACGCTATATCGAGAACCCGCGCCATATCGAAGTGCAGGTACTCGGCGACGGCCAGGGCAGCGTCGTGCACGTGTTCGAGCGCGAATGCTCGGTCCAGCGCCGCTTCCAGAAGATCGTCGAGGAAACCCCGTCGCCGGCGCTCGATGCCGCGCTGCGCGAGAAGATCTGCGAGACCGCGGCCGGCATCGCCCGCTCGATTGGCTACCGCAACGCCGGCACCGTCGAATTCATCTTCGGCCAGGGCGGAGAGTTCTACTTCCTGGAAATGAACACGCGCCTGCAGGTCGAACACCCGGTGACCGAAGAAATCACCGGCATCGATCTGGTCCACGAGCAGCTGCGCGTCGCCGCCGGCGAGACGCTCGGCTACGGCCAAGAGGCGGTGAAATCGCAAGGCCACGCAATCGAATTCCGCATTTACGCCGAGGATGCCGCACGCGGTTACACCCCGACCACCGGTCCGATCCTCGTGTTGCATCCGCCCGAAGGCGACGGTGTGCGCTGGGACAGCGGCGTGTTGCAGGGTGGCGAAGTCACGTCCGCGTTCGATCCGATGATCGCCAAGCTGATCATTCGCGGCGCCGATCGCAACGACGCAATCGTCAAGGCCGACAAGGCATTGAAGGAAACCGTGCTGCTCGGCTGCAAGACCAACACCGCGTTCCTGCGCCGCCTGATTGCACACCCGGCGTTCGTCGCCGGTGACGTGCACACCGGCTTTCTCGATGCGAATCCGCAGATCGCCGCCGAACCGGAACTGTCGGAGGCTGCGCTGCAGGCGCTGCTCGCTGCTGCCGCACTGAGCACGCGGCCGATGCTCGACATCGCCGATGCGGTGCCCGATCTGCATGCCGCGATCGGCGCCTGGAGAAACTGAACATGCACCATGCCTTCAAACTCGGCGACGCCGAACACGACGTCGCGCTATCGCGCAGTGCCGAGGCGTATCGCCTGCATCTGGGCGATGCGGTTGTCGATGTCGATCTCGCGCAGTCCGCCGACGGTCGTGCGTGGCTGACGCTCGGCGAGCGCCATCTTGAAGTCGTCGTCGCCGTGCGCGGCGATGATGTGTTCGTCCATCTCGACGGCGAGGCCTACCAGCTGCGCTATCGCCATCCGCTCGATCGGCTTGCGGCACAGGCCGGCGGCGCGGCCGAAGACAGCATTGTTGCGCCGATGCCCGGCAGCATCGTCGCCGTCTCGGTCACGGTCGGCGACACCGTCGCCCGGGGGCAGACGCTGCTGGTGATGGAGAGCATGAAGATGGAGACGACGATCGCTGCTCCGCGCGACGGCGTGATCGCCACCGTCAATTTCGACAAAGGGCAGACGTTCGATCGCGACGCGCTGCTGTTGTCGCTGGCACCGCAGGAAGCGCAGGCATGAAACGCATCGAATCCAGGCTCAACACCGCGTCCGCCGAGTTCCAGGCCAACGCCGCGCACAATCGTGCGCTTGCGCAGGCGTTCAAGGACAAGCAGGACAAGGTCCGTCACACGCGTCCGGAACGCGACATCGAGCGTCTGCGCAAGCAGAACAAGCTGCTGGTACGTGAGCGTCTCGAACAACTGCTCGATCCCGGCACGCCGTTTCTGGAGTTCTCGTCGCTGGCGGCCAACGAAGCCTATGACGGCGACGTGCCGGGCGCGGCTTGCGTGACCGGCATCGGCATCGTCTCCGGCCGGGAAGTCGTCATCAACGCCGGCGATGCCAGCGTCAAGGGCGGTGCCTGGTATCCGCTGACGGTGAAGAAAACCATACGCGCACTCGACATCGCGATCGAGAACCGCCTGCCGGTCGTCCACCTCTGCGATTCGGCCGGCGGCTTCCTGCCGCTGCAGGCCGATCTGTTCGCCGACAAGTACTACGCCGGCCGCATCTTCCGCAACCAGTGCATGCTGTCGAAGATGGGCGTGCAGCAGGTTTCGGTGGTGCTCGGCCATTGCACGGCCGGCGGCGCGTACGTTCCGGGATTGTCCGATTACAACGTCATCGTTCGCGGCACCGGCGCGATCTTTCTCGCCGGCCCGCCGCTCGTGAAAGCGGCGACCGGTGAAGACGTGTCGGTCGACGAGCTGGGCGGCTGCGACATGCACACCAGCGTGTCCGGCACCGCCGACTATCCGGCGTCATCGGAACAAGAAGCGATCGCGATCGCGCGCGACATCGTCGCGCAGTTCAAGCGTCCGCTTAAAAGCCACACCGAATGGCAGCCGCCGGAAGCGCCGCACTACGATCCGGCCGAGCTGTACGGCGTGCTGCCGCAGGACATCAAGCAGGGCTTCGACATGCACGAGATCATCGCGCGCATCGTCGATGGTTCACGTTTTCACGAATATCAGCCGGCCTACGGCAAGACCCTGATCTGCGGCTACGCGCATCTGTGGGGCTACAAGATCGGCATCCTCGCCAACAACGGCGTGCTGTTCAACGACTCCGCGCTCAAGGGCGCGCATTTCATCGAGCTGTGCAATCAGGCCCGCACGCCGATCGTGTTCCTGCAGAACATCACCGGCTTCATGGTCGGCAAGGAATACGAGCGCCGCGGCATCACCAAGGACGGCGCCAAGATGATCATGGCGGTGAGCAATTGCGAAGTGCCGAAGTTCACGGTCATGTGTCACGGCTCGTTCGGTGCCGGCAATTACGGCATGAGCGGCCGTGCGTTCGACTCGCGCTTCCTGTTCGCGTGGCCGCAGTCTCAGATCAGCGTGATGGGTGCCGAGCAGGCGGCGAACACGCTCGCCGATGTCAAAGTCCGCCAGCTCGCAAAGCAAGGCAAAAAACTCAGCCAGGCCGATATCGACGCGATCCGCGATCCGGTACTCGGCGAGTTCAAGCGCAAGCAGAGCGCGTACTGGAGCACGTCGGAAATCTGGGACGACGGCATCATCGATCCGGTCGATACCCGCAACGCGCTCGGCATGGCGATCTCGGCGGCGCTCAATACGCCGATCGAGGAACCGCGTTACGGCGTGTTCCGGATGTAGGTCGTTGCACGATTCTCCGTTCAACCCGAGCGCCGCGCCGCGAGGCGCGGTGTATCGCGGGCGGCTTGTGTCTTGGTAAGGGCCTGCGGGCCTCATCGCACCCGCCATCGAGTCGCTGCGACTGCTGTGCGTCCGGGCCTGTGAACGGGTTTGCAAAGCTCTGCATGCTTTGAGAGCGCGGCGCATTTCTTCAAGCGCCGAGTCGGCGAAACTGTCGCTTCAGCTGCCATCAACCTGAGGCGGCTCAGGCTGAGCGCCTCTGCCGGCGTTACTCTCTGCGCTGGCCCGCGTCGGGAGCGAGCGCATGACCCTGATCATCGGCCTGTTGATTTTTCTCGTCGGACTCGCGATGGCGGGCGGCGGCATCTGGCTCGCCGCGCTCGGCGGCAGTTGGTATTACGCGATCGCCGGCATCGTGATGATGTTGTCCGGCGTGTTGCTGGTCGCGCGACATCGCGCCGGTGCGTGGCTGTACTGGCTGGTGCTCGCCGGCACGGCGGCCTGGACTGCGTGGGAGTCCGGATTCGACTACTGGCGCTGGGTGCCGCGGCTCGGTCTGATCCTGGCGCTCGGCATTCTGGTGGCACTGGTGGCGCCACGCTTGCGCGCCGGTCCGAGCTTGCGTCGTTCCTGGAGC
>DATCXY010000546.1:0-16207 GCA_036570585.1 Solimonas sp.
GCCATCGAGCGTCGATGTCGACGATCTGATCCAGGCCGGCGTGATCGGTCTGATCGAAGCGGCGCGCCACTACAGCGGGACGCGCGGCGCGTCGTTCGAGACCTACGCCGGCATTCGCATTCGTGGCGCGATGCTCGACGAACTGCGCCAGACCGACTGGGCCCCGCGCTCGGTGCATCGCCGCGGACGTGCGGTATCCGACGCAATCCGCAAACTCGAACAGCAACACGGCCGCGAAGCGCGCGATCACGAGATCGCCGAACACATGCGCATCGGTCTGGCCGAACTCCACGCCATCGTCCAGGACGCCGCACGCTGTCAGGTGCTGAGCATCGACAACGGCGGCGAAGACGGCGACGAGACGATGGACGCGCCCGACGCCGGTGCCAGTCCGCTGCAGCATCTGCAACATGGCGAATTCCAGCGGGAACTCGCGCACGCGATTTCCGAATTGCCGGAGCGCGAGCGGCTGGTGCTGTCGATGTATTACGAGCGCGAACTGAATCTGCGCGAGATCGGCGCGGTGCTCAAGGTCAGCGAGAGTCGGGTCTGCCAGATCCACGGCCAGGCGCTGCTGCGCCTGCGCGCACGGCTCAAGTTCTGGCAGGAAGCGGTCGCTATATAGCGTGCCTTACCTGCCAGTTCCCTCTCCCTCGACGCATCGCGTTGGGGGAGAGGATTAGGGTGAGGGGCGCTTTGGCCAAGTCCCTGATCGGGCAACCCCCTCACCCCAACCCTCTCCCCTCACGAGGGGAGAGGGAGCTTTTTGGAAACCTGACGCGTGAGGAAAACAGGGGTCAAATGATGGACAAGAACATGAAAATCCTGGTGGTCGATGATTTTTCGACGATGCGCCGCATCGTCCGCAATCTGCTCGGCGACCTCGGTTACACGAATATCACCGAAGCCGATGACGGCAAGACGGCGTGGCCATTGTTGCAGGCCAGCAGTTTCGACTTCGTCGTCACCGACTGGAACATGCCCGGCATGACCGGCATCGAGCTGCTGCGCAACATCCGCGGTGATGCGCGCATCGGCAAGACGCCGGTGCTGATGGTGACCGCCGAAGCGCAGCGCGAGCAGATCATCGAAGCGGCGCAGGCCGGGGTGAACGGCTACATCATCAAGCCGTTCAATGCCGCGACGCTGAAAGAGAAGATCGACAAGATATTCCAAAGAATCGCGGAAGCGGCCTGAACCCATGTCCGCCCCAACGCAGGATCGCGGCGCGCTGATTTGTGCGCTGCGCGGCTGGATCGAGCGTCTCGAAGCGGGTGGCAGCGTCGATGCGCCGCCGGCGCTTTCCGAACTGCTGCAGCCGCAGGAGCAGGCGTTCTACCGGCAGGTTGCCGAACTGACGCGGCGTCTGCACACGGCGGTGGTCGATCTGCGTCTTGATGACCGTCTCGCCCGCATCGCCGGTGATGCGATGCCGGATGCGCGTCATCGCCTGCGTCACGTCGTGAAGATGACCGAGGACGCCGCGCACAAGACGCTCGACATCGTCGATCAGATGCGCGGCGTCGCGCGCCAGATCGCCCGCAATGCCGAGACGCTCGATACATCCGATCTGCGTCGCGCGGCGTTGTTGCGCGATGCCGACGTTTTGCGTGAACGGCTCAACGAGCTGGCGATTGCGCAGGAGTATCAGGATCTCACCGGCCAGATCATCAAGCGCATCATCGCGCTGGTCGAGGACGTCGAAGGTGCATTGCTGGAATTGCTCGGCGCACACGCCACGCATCTCAAGACTCCCGCACCGCTGCCGATACCAGAAGGGCAGGTTGTTCTGGCTGGTCCCGCGGTTCCGGGATTGATCACGACCAGCCAGCAGGATGCCGATGCGCTGCTAGCCAGCCTCGGTGTGTAGCCAGGGTCCGGGCACCCGGTTCGCGCAGTCGCGCTGACCGATGGCTGGGACCGCAGACGAGACGCCCGTGCTGCCATGAGTTCCAGCGACGACGACATCCGCAGTGACTTCCTCGCCGAGGCCGGCGAGCTGGTCGAGCAGCTCGCGACGCAGCTGATGGCGCTGGAGCGCAACCCGCAGGACAGCGAACTGTTGAATGCGGTATTCCGCGCGTTTCACACCGTCAAGGGCGGTGCCGGCTTTCTGCAGCTGCCGGCGCTGGTTGAACTCTGCCATGCCGCCGAAGATGTCTTGAATGCCGTGCGCGGCCAGCGCCGCGCGTTCGATGATGAAGTGATGGACGCGGTGTTGCAGGCGGTCGACGCCGCGCAGCGGATGATGGCCGAGCTGTACGCGAATTCCCCGCTGGTGCCCGCGTCGCCTGAACTGCTGATGCAACTGCACGCCCTGGTCGGCAAGACCGCACCGGTGGTTGCCGTCGCGGCACCGGTCGCCGCCGGCAGCAGCGACACGATCAGCGACGACGAATTCGAAGCCCTGCTCGATCAGCTGCAAGGCAAGCCGGTTGCTGCGCCCGTCGTTGCAACGCCGCCGCCGCGCGTCGTGAAACCGTCACCTGCTGCCGCGCCCACACCCGCGCCGGTGGCGAAGGCCGAAGTCGAGACGATTCGTGTCGAGACGCACAAGCTCGATCAATTGATGAATCTGATTGGCGAGCTGGTGCTGGTCCGCAACCGGCTCAAGGTCGCGAAAACCGGCTTCGACGAGCCGGCGGCGCGCGCGATTGGCGAGCTCGACTTCATCACGCGCAGCCTGCAGAACACCGTTGCGCAGGTGCGCATGCAGCCGATCGGCAAGGTCTTCGCCCGTTTTCCGAAACTCGCACGCGATGTCGCCCGTCAGCTCGGCAAGCAGGTGAACGTCGTGTTCGAGGGTGAGGACACCGAACTCGACAAGAATCTGGTCGAGGCGCTGGCTGATCCGCTCGTGCACATGGTCCGCAACAGCGTCGACCACGGCATCGAGATGCCCGATGCGCGCGCCGCCGCCGGCAAGCCGGCGATCGGCACCCTGTTGCTGCGCGCCAGCCAGGAAGGCGATCACATCCGCATCGACATCCGCGATGACGGTGCCGGCATCGATGCGGAGCGCGTGCGCGGCAAGGCGGTCGAGAAAGGCGTGATCGACGCCGATACCGCTGCGATGCTGTCGCCCGCCGACTGTCTGCAACTGGTGTTCTTGCCCGGTTTCAGCACCAAGGAAGAAGTCTCGGATCTGTCCGGTCGCGGCGTCGGCATGGACGTGGTGATGTCGCGGATCAAGCGACTCAACGGCACGGTTGAACTCGACTCGAAGCTCGGCGAGGGCACGGCATTCCGCATTCGCGTGCCGCTGACGCTGGCGGTGCTGCCGGCCTTGATCGTGCGCAGCGAAGGCCGCCGCTTCGCGCTGCCGCTGGCGCCGGTGTCCGATGTGTTCCGTCTCGATGAAGCGCGCACGCGCCGCGTCGAGCGCTGGGATGTCGTCGAGTCGCGTGGAACCGAGTTGCGGCTCGTGCATCTCGATCGCTGGCTCGGCGCGGCTGCGGCGGGCGGTCCGCGCCACGTCGTCGTCGCGCAGGTCGGCGACGAGCGCTACGGCATCGTCGTGCGCGAAGTCATCGGCCGCGAGGAGATCGTCATCAAGCCGCTCGGCGCGAGCCTGCGCGGGCTGGCCGGCATTTCCGGCGCGACCGTGATGCCGGACGGTTGCATCGCGCTGATCCTCGATTTCACTGGCCTGGTCGCCGCGGCGCGTGCGCTGCCGGTGGAAGGAGTGATGCATGGATAAGCTGTCCGTCGTTGGCATCGTGCTCGCGCTGATCGCGGTCATCGGCGGTGCGATTCTCAAAGGCGCCGGCGCTGGCGCGCTGATCTCGCCGGCCGCGTTCACGATCGTCATTCTCGGCACGCTGGCGTCGATCTTTCTGCACACGCCACCGGCGACGTTCCTGCACGGCATGAAGATCGCCAAGTGGGTGATCATGCCGCCGCGTCACGACTCGGCGGCGCTGATCGAGCGGATCGTCGGCTGGAGTGGCATCGCCCGCAAACAGGGCTTGCTGGCGCTGGAGGGCGAAGTCGAGGGTGAGAGCGACGCGTTCATCAAGAAAGGCCTGCAGATGCTGGTCGACGGCGCCGAGCCGGACGTGATCCGCAACATTCTCGAAGTCGACGTGCAGACGCGCGAGCATCTCGATCTGCAGGGTGCCAAGGTCTGGGAGGGCATGGGCATCTATGCGCCGACGCTCGGCATCATCGGTGCGGTCATGGGCCTGATGGCGGTGCTGAAGAACCTCGCCGACCCGAGCAAGCTCGGCCACGGCATCGCCGCCGCGTTCATCGCGACGATCTACGGTATCGGCACCGCGAACCTGTTCTTCCTGCCGATGGCCGCCAAGCTCAAGTCCATCATCAACGACCAGACGCGCGTGCGCGAAATGCTGATCGAAGGCCTGATCTCGATTTCGCAGGGTGAGAACCCGCGCAACATCGAGAACAAGCTGCGCGGGTATCTGCACTGATGATGGACCTCATGCCAGCGTCGCGGCCCTTGGCGCTCGCTTCCGCACGCGGGAGCGAGCCGGGGCATCACCATGGCTAGAAAAAGCAGACACGAGGACCACGTCAATCACGAAGCCTGGGCGATCCCGTATGGCGATCTGTTGACGCTGCTGCTCGCGTTTTTCGTCGTCATGTACGCGACCTCGTCGGTCAACGAAGGCCGCTATCGCGTGCTGGCCGATTCGCTGTCGCAGGCCTTCGGAGGTCCACCGAAGTCGATGCAGCCGATCCAGCTCGGCGACAAGCCGCAAAAGGGCACGCAGGCCGATGCGATGTTCAATACACCGAGCATGCGCGGCTTCGAGAAGGAAGCCTCGCAGCTGGCGTCCGGGCGGGCCGGCGTTCGTGTTGGCGGTCGACAGCCGGCGCCGCGCTCGGAGGGTGAGTTGTCGAAAGTGGTCGGCGGTCCGCCGGAAGTGCTGCGGCAGATGTCGGAGGCCGTGCAGGCGGCGATGAAGGATCTGATCCGCCAGAACCTCGTCACGGTGCGTCGCAACGAACACTGGCTGGAGATCGAGATCCGTACCGACATCCTGTTCCCGAGCGGCATTTCGCAGGTTTCCCCAAGCGCGGTGCCGGTGCTGCGCCAGCTCGCCGACATCCTCAAGCCGTTTCCGAATCCGCTGCGGATCGAGGGTTACACCGATGACATGCCGATCGCCACCACGCGCTTTCCGTCGAACTGGGAATTGTCCGCTGCGCGTGCCGCAAGCGTCGTGCATCTGTTCATGGAGACCGGCGTCGAGCCGACTCGCATGAGCGTTGCCGGTTTCGGCGAGTACCGACCGGTTGCGGATAACGACAGTGCTGAAGGCCGCAACCGTAACCGGCGCGTGGTGGTGGTGGTGATGGCGAGCGAAGACACCAAAGTCACGGCGTCTGCGACATCGGCTGCGACCGTCGACACCGCCGCATCAATGGCCATCGGCGGCGAGACGCCTGCGGCGAGTACGGTCGCGACACTGGCCGGTGCACCCGCCTCGGTATCAGCGGCGGCGTTGCCATGAGCGCGCTGGCCCGCAAGAGCGATGGCGAGTTCGCGCGTTGGGTCTGCTTTGGCCTCGGCACGCAGGAATACGGTTTGCCAATCCTGCAGGTTCATGAAGTGCTGCGGCCGCTGCCGATCGAAGCGGTACCCGGTGCGCCGGACATCGTGCTGGGTGTCATCAATCTGCGCGGCCAAGTCGTCACGGTGATCGACCTGCGTCGCTATCTCGAACTGCCGGAACAGCCGCTCGATGCCGAGACGCGCATCATCGTCGTTGCCCATGACGGCGAGACTTTCGGCCTGCTGGTCGATCGTATCGGCGAAGTGTCGAAGATCGCGCTCGCCGCGATCAAGCCGCTGCCGGCGCTGCATCGTGACGGCAATCGCTACGGCTTCGTCGGCATGGTCGGTCGTCAGGATGTGCTGCTGACGCTGCTGGATGTCGAAGCGCTGTTTGCGGCAATGCGTCGCTGAACCCCGATGTTCGTCTTCTGGTCGCGAATCGCGGCCACTCCCAAACCGCGCGCCATGTATCAGTGTCGCTGTGCGTCTCACGCGATGTAGAGACATGCACGCGGATGCGACCGTTCAGCGGTCCCGGCCTTACGTTCATCCGCCACGGGTAAAGGAATGCCCGACAGCGCCGCTGTCTGGGCATGGTCCACCTGCAGCGCGGGAGCATTTGCCAAATGAGCACTGCCGAAATCGCGAGCGATATCCGGATCGGCTTGCCCGCCGACCTGGGCATCGAACGGCTCGCCGAGCTGCGCGCGCAACTCGCACCGACATTTGAAATGACGGTGCTGCGCATCGATGGCAGCGCGATTTCCCGCGTGCACGGCGCCACGCTGCAACTGCTCGCGGCGTTCTGTCGCGATCGCACCGCGGCCGGCCATGTCACGCACTGGCAGTCGCCGAGCACGGTGCTGCGTGATGCAGCCCGCCAGCTGGCCCTGACGCCACATCTGCAGATTGAGGAGAACTGAAGCATGGGCGAGCGCGTACTGGCGGTCGACGATTCGGCTTCGATGCGACAGATGGTCGCCTTCACGCTGCGTGAAGCCGGCTTCGATGTCGCCGAGGCCGAGGACGGTGTGGCGGCGTTGGCGCTGGCCAAAGCCGAGTCATTCCAGGCTGTCCTGTGCGACGTCAACATGCCGAATCTCGATGGCATCGGCCTGGTCCGCGCACTGCGCCAGATGCCGGACTACCGGTTCACGCCGCTGTTGATGCTGACCACCGAATCGAGCCCGGAAAAGAAACAGGAAGGCAAGGCCGCCGGTGCCACCGGCTGGCTGGTCAAGCCGTTCAATCCGGAACAGCTGATCAACACGATGCGGCGTGTGCTGGGATGAGCGCGTCCCGGCTCTTCGTTGCACCCGTTCATGCCGAGTGCCCGCGCAGCGGGTGTATCGAGGCACGCGCGTATCCCTCGATACATCGCGCTGCGCGCGACACTCGGTATGAGCGGAGGACCGATGCTCGCGAGCCGATGGCGGTGATCCTGCCATGAGCACGATCGACCTCAGCCGCTTTCACCGCACGTTCTTCGATGAAAGCTTCGAAGGCCTCGACGTGATGGAAGCGGCCTTGCTGAACCTCGATCCGGCGCAGGCCGACAACGAGACCATCAACGGTATCTTCCGCGCCGCGCACTCGATCAAGGGCGGTGCCGGCACCTTCGGCTTCGAGGCGATCGCCTCGTTCACGCATTTGCTCGAAACCCTGCTCGATGAAATGCGCGCCGGCAAGCGTGCGATCACCACGCCCGATACCGAGCTGCTGCTGCGCGCGGTCGATGCATTGCGCGGCTTGCTGTCCGCCGCGCGCGATGGTGCCGGGATCGACGTGATGGCGGTCGCCGCACTGCGCAGTGAACTCGAACGATGCCTGGCCGCGACAGCGCCGGTCACGACTGCGCCGGCGGTGATCGCCACCGCAACCGAGGGCTGGCGCATTCATTTCGCGCCCAAGCCAGAACTGTTCGCGAGCGGCAACGATCCGCTGTTGATCCTGCGCGAGTTGCGCCAGCTCGGCGACGCAAAAATCGTCTGCGACGATACCGGCTTGCCGGCCTTTGCCGAGCTCGATGCCGAACGCTGCCATCTGGCATGGACGATCGAGCTGCGTGGCGAGATCGCGCACGCCGCGATCATCGATGTCTTTGCCTGGGTCGAGGACGACTGCGAGCTGACGATCACGCCGCTCGCGACCCCCGGACCGCAGCGCGACGTCGCCACAGCGCCTGCAACCGCACCGGTCGCCGCGAGCACTGCGCGTGGCGAGCAGCGCGGTGACGGCGGCTCGATCCGTGTTGCGACCGCGAAGATCGATGCACTGATCAATCTGGTCGGCGAACTGGTGATCACGCAGGCAATGCTGCAGGAGCTCGCCAGTCATCTCGATCCGGTTCACAACGAAGCGCTGCTGCAAGGTCTGTCGCAGCTCGACCGCAACACGCGCGTGCTGCAGGAAGCGGTGATGGCGACGCGCATGCTGCCGGTCGACGCGGTGTTCTCGCGCTTCCCGCGCGTGGTCCACGATCTCGCCGGCAAGCTTGGCAAGCAGGTGCGCCTGCAACTGATCGGCGAGGGCACCGAACTCGACAAGAGCGTGATCGAGAAGATCAGCGATCCGCTCACGCATCTGGTTCGCAACAGCCTCGATCATGGTCTTGAAACGCCGGATGAGCGCCGCGCCGCCGGCAAGGACATCTGCGGCACGGTGACGCTGAAGGCCTCGCATCAGGGTGGCCACATCGTCATCGAAGTCGGCGACGACGGCAGGGGCCTGAACCGCGCCAAGCTGCTCGCCAAGGCGACCGAAAAAGGCATTGCCTGCAGCGAACAGATGAGCGATGCCGAAGCCTGGCAGCTGATTTTCGCGCCGGGCTTTTCCACTGCCGCGCAAGTCACCGACGTGTCCGGCCGCGGCGTCGGCATGGATGTGGTCAAGAAGAACATCCAGGCGCTTGGCGGCAGCGTCGAGCTGGCATCGCGCGACGGTGCCGGTACCCGCGTGACGATCCGCCTGCCGCTGACGCTGGCGATTCTCGACGGCATGTCGGTCGCGGTCGGCGATGACATTTACATTCTGCCGCTGTCGGGCGTGGTCGAATCGCTGCAGCCGCTGCCGGAACAGATACGCCGCGTTGCCGGCGAAGGTACGGTCGTGCGCGTTCGCAACGAATACGTGCCGCTGCTGCCGGTGCGCGAATGGTTCCACGTCCCGGGGGCGTCGCGACTGCCGCATGAATCGATCCTGGTGCTGGTCGAGGCCGACGGCCACAAGCTGGCCTTGCAGGTCGATGACCTGGTCGGCCAGCAGCAGGTTGTCATCAAGTCACTGGAAGCAAATTACAAGCGCGTCGCCGGCATTTCCGGCGCCACCATCCTCGGCGACGGTCGCGTTGCCCTGATTCTCGATATTGCCGAAATCGTGCGCCTCGCAACGCGCGCGATCGCGGCCTGAAGGAGCGGCGATGAACGTCTCGGTCGAAGCGGTCAATGTGGACAGCAGTGAATTCCTGACCTTCACGCTCGGCGCCGAGGAATACGGCGTCGACATTCTCAAAGTCCAGGAGATCCGCCGTTACGACACCGTCACGCGCATTCCCGACACGCCGGACTTCATCAAGGGCGTGGTCAATCTGCGCGGCACCATCGTGCCGGTCATCGATCTGCGCCAGAAGCTCAAGTTCGAGCGCGCCGACTACGACGCATTCACGGTGATGATCATTCTCAACATCGCCAAGCGCGTGGTCGGCATGGTGGTCGACAGCGTCTCCGACGTGATGCAGCTGTCCGCCGAACAGATCCGCCCGGCGCCGGAGTTCGGCGCCAGCGTCGATACCCGTTTCATTACCGGCCTCGGCGCGATCGACGATCGCATGCTGATTCTGGTCGACATCGAAAAACTGCTGCGTTCGCCGGACATGGCCCTGTTGCCAGCCGCCGACGGCAGCGTCACCCAGCATTAGGGTCTGTTAACGCTAATAGCGTCACTGTGGCCGAGGGTGTTTTGCCGCAGAGCAAGGAACGAGGAGTGAGGTGTACGTGATGTACATGAGCGACGAGAGACGTAGCGCTGCGGCAAAACGACCCGGCCCGGCGGGGTGGCATCCGGCAAGGCGCCATGCGGCGTTGCGAGCCGCTTCTTGGGGATCACCCAAGTGCGCGTCCCGCGTCTTGCCTGGCGCCTTGCCGGATGCCACCACAGCGATGCTATTAGCGTTAACAGACCCTACGAGGAGTTATCCATGAGCAAGTCAGCAGGCCGCAAAGCCGTCGTCAAAGCCCGGCCGAAGGCCGCCGCCGTGAAAGCCCCGGTCCGCACGACCGCCAGTGCGCGCGCGAAGAAATCGCCCGCCAAAGTCGTGCGCAAGGCAGTCGGCAAGGTCGACAGGAAGCCCGTCGCCGCTACGCGCGTGAACGCACCGAATCTGCTGGCGGAGTACGAGGGCCGGCTTGCCGCGATCGACAAGATGCAGGCGGTGATCGAGTTCGGACTCGACGGTACCGTACTCAAGGCCAATGACAATTTCCTCGGCCTGTTCGGCTACACGCTCGAAGAGCTCAAGGGTCAGCATCACATGTTGCTGGTCGCGCCGGAGCATCGCGATAGCGACGCGTATCGCGGCTACTGCGACGCGATGGCGCGCGGTGAAACCAGCGTGGCGCAGCAGAAGCGCGTCGCCAAGGGTGGCCGCGAAGTCGTCATGCAGGTGGCCTGCACGCCGGTGCTGGACGCTGCCGGCAAGCCGCAGCGCTTCGTCGAACTGTCGACCGACATCAGCGCCGAGTCGCGCAAGCATGAAGAAGCCCGCGCCGAGCTGGAGGTGCGCACGCGCATCATGGACGAAACCAGCATCGTGTCGGTGGCCGACAAGAAAGGCGACATCGTTTCGTACAACCAGAAGTACCTCGAAATTTCGAAGTACAGCCCGGAAGAACTGGCCGGGGCACCGCACAGCATCACGCGTCATGCGGACATGCCGAAGGAAACCTTCAAGAAGCTCTGGGGCACGATCGGCCGCGGCGGAGTGTTCCGCGGCGTGATCAAGAACAGAGCCAAGGATGGCTCGAACTATTACGTCGATGCGGTGATCGCCCCGTTCATCGGCAAGAACGGCAAGCCCGAGAAATATCTTGGCGTCCGTTACGACATCACCAAGTCCGAGGTCGAACGGCAGAACATGCAGGGCATCGTCGATGCGCTGAACAAGTCGCAGGCGACCATCGAGTTCGACCTGCAGGGCAATATCCTGACCGCCAACGATCTGTTCCTGAATACGCTGGGCTACACGATGGCCGAGTTGAAGGGCAGGCACCACAGCACCTTTGTCGATGTGGCTCATCGCAGCTCACCCGAATACCGCGAGTTCTGGGAGAAGCTCGGGCGCGGCGAATATGACGCGGGCCAGTACCGCCGTATCCGCAAGGATGGCAGCGATGTCTGGATCCAGGCTTCGTACAACCCGATCTGCGACGAGATGGGTCGGCCGTTCAAGGTCGTCAAGTACGCGACCGATGTCACCGCGCAGGTACGCGCCAACGAGGCCTTGCAGCAGGCGGTCCACGACACCCAGGAAGTCGTCGCGGCCGCACGCGCGGGCGATCTCACGCAGCGCATCGCGCTCGACGGCAAGGCCGGATCGGTCCGCGAGCTGTGCGACGGGGTCAACGCGCTGGTCGAGACCATGGCCAACGTCGTCGGCCGCATCCAGGAATCGACCGGCACGATCAACTCAGCGGCCAAGGAAATCGCGGCCGGCAACACCGATCTGTCGGCGCGCACCGAACAGCAGGCTGCCGCGCTCGAGGAAACCGCCTCGTCGATGGAGGAGTTGACCAGCACCGTCAAGCAGAACGCCGAGAACGCACGCCAGGCCAACCAGCTTGCGGTCGGTGCGTCCGACGTCGCGCGCAAGGGCGGGCAGGTGGTGTCGGAAGTGGTGACGACGATGTCGGCGATCAACGAGTCGAGCAAGAAGATCGTCGACATCATCAGTGTCATCGACGGCATCGCATTCCAGACCAACATCCTCGCCCTCAACGCGGCGGTCGAGGCGGCACGCGCCGGCGAACAGGGCCGCGGCTTCGCGGTCGTCGCCGCCGAGGTTCGTTCGCTGGCGCAGCGTTCGGCGGCGGCGGCCAAGGAGATCAAGGGGCTGATCGGCGATTCGGTCGAGAAGGTCGGCAACGGCTCCAAGCTCGTCGAGCAGGCCGGCAAGACCATGGAAGAGATCGTCACCAGCGTGAAACGCGTCACCGACATCATGGCCGAGATCAGCGCCGCGTCGCAGGAACAGAGCGCCGGCATCGAGCAGGTCAACAAGGCAATCACGTCGATGGACGAGGTCACGCAGCAGAACGCCGCGCTGGTCGAGGAGGCCTCGGCCGCAGCCCGCTCGCTCGAAGAGCAGGCCGAGGGTTTGAGCGCCACGGTCGCGGAGTTCCACGTCGAGGAGGGTCACGGCGGCGCGGCCGCACCGGGCGCGCCTGCTGCCAGGCCGGCACCGCGCCCGGTTGCGCGCCCGGCAACGCCAGCGCCTCGCCTCGCCACGCCAGCACTCGCCAAGCGCAATGGCGCCAAGCCTGCGCCGGCATCGGCGGGCGATCAGTGGACGGAGTTCTGAGATCAAACGTCGATGGCGAGCGCGTACTGAGTAAGCCGTTCGTCCCGAGTCCATGCGAGTACGTACGAATCAGCCGTTCGTCCCGAGTGCCGCGCGCCAGCGCGGTGTATCGAGGGACTTGCGCGGTCTGCGTGCGTGGCTCGATACGCCGCGCTGCGCACGGCGCTCGCCATGAACGATTTGATACGGAACGCGCGCGCCGACCCCAGAACCACCGCCATGCCCGAGCACAACGAAGCCCATCGCGAGTTTCACTTCACCGCCCGCGACTTCGAGCGCGTCAAGCGGATGATCTATGCCCGCGCCGGGATCGCGCTCGCCAGCGGCAAGGAAGATCTGGTCTACAGCCGCCTCGCGCGGCGGCTGCGCGCCTGCGGTGAGTCACGCTTCGACCGCTATCTCGACGCTCTGGAAACCTCGGCGTCGTCGCCGGAGTGGGAAGGTTTCACCAACGCGCTGACCACAAACCTGACGAGCTTTTTCCGCGAGGCGCATCACTTCGAGCAGTTGCAGGTTTTCCTGCGCGGTCTGCCGCGCGATCGTCCGGCGCGGATCTGGTGCGCGGCGGCCTCGACCGGCGAGGAACCGTATTCGATCGCGATCAGCGCCGCCGAAGCCGCCGGCCGGTTGCCGCCGCCGGTCGAGATCGTCGCGACCGACATCGACACGCAGGTATTGGTGACCGCCGCACGCGGTGTCTATCCGCTCGAACGTGTCGCGCAGCTCGACAAGGCGCTGTTGCGTCGCTACTTCCGGCGCGGCACCGGCGACAACGACGGTTACTGTCGCGTGATCCCGGAGCTGGTGTCGGTCATCGACTTCCATGCGCTGAACCTGCTCGACGCGCACTGGAATGTGCGCGGCCCGTTCGATGCGATCTTCTGCCGCAATGTGATGATCTATTTCGACAAGCCGACGCAGCTGCGCCTGGTGCGCCGGCTCGCCGATCTGCTGACACCGGACGGCATCCTGTTTACCGGCCACTCGGAGAGCTTCTTCAACATTGGCGATCTGCTCAAACCCTGCGGTCGCACCGCGTATCGTCGCGTGTTCCGTAGCGAGGCGACCGCATGAGCAGCACCGCACTGCGCAGCGACTCGGCCTGGGCCGGCACTGAAAGCTACGGTGCCATCAGTGGCCGGCGCTATCGCGACCGCGATCTCGGCAATGACGCCATCAAGATTCTGCCCGGCGAGTTTCAGGTCACCAGCGAAGACATCGTGCTGGTGACGCTGCTCGGTTCCTGCGTGTCTGCCTGCTTGCGCGATCCGCTCGCCGGCGTCGGCGGCATCAACCACTTCATGTTGCCGGAAGCCGAAGCGCTGGGCAGCAGCTCGGCGCGCTACGGCGCCTATGCGATGGAAGTGCTGATCAACGAATTGCTCAAGCGCGGTGCGCGGCGCGAGCGTCTGGAAGCCAAGGTGTTCGGCGGCGGCAACGTGATCAAGGGCATGACCGTCGCCAATGTCGGCGCACGCAATGCGAGCTTCGCGCTGCGTTATCTGGAGGATGAACACATTCGCATTCTCGCGCAGGATCTCGGCGGCATCGACGCGCGCAAGCTCGGCTATTTCCCGCGCAGCGGTCGCGTGCTGCTCAAGCATCTGCCGGTGGCCGCGACGGTCGCCGATCTTGCGATCGAGACCGCTTACGGCCGTCAGCTGCAACGCGGGCAGCCGGCCGGCGACGTGGAGCTGTTCTGATGGCGCGCATCAAAGTCTTGATCGTCGATGACTCGGCGCTGATCCGTCAGTTGATGACCGAGATTCTGTCGGCCGACCCGGAACTGGAAGTCGTCGGCAGTGCGTCCGACCCACTGATCGCGCGCGACAAGATCAAGCAGCTCAAGCCGGACGTGCTGACGCTCGATGTCGAAATGCCGCGCATGGACGGCCTGACGTTTCTTGAAAACCTGATGCGTCTGCATCCACTGCCGGTGCTGATGGTGTCGTCGCTGACCGAAGCCGGTGCCGACGTGACGCTGCAGGCACTCGAACTCGGTGCCGTCGACTTCGTGACCAAGCCGAAGATCGATGTCAGCGCCGGCCTCAATGCGTACGCCGAACGGCTGCGCGAGAAAGTGCGTGCGCTTGGCCGCGTGCGGCCACGCAGCGCAACGCAGACCACGCCGCAGCGCCTCGTGCGCCGGCCGTATCGAACGACCGATCAGATCATCGCGATCGGCGCCTCGACCGGTGGTACCGAGGCGATACGCGCGGTGCTCGAACAGATGCCGGCCGACGCACCGGCGATCGTCATCACCCAGCACATTCCGGCTGCGTTCAGTGCACCGTTTGCCGCGCGTCTCGACCGCAGCTCGGCGATGTCGGTCTGCGAGGCCAGCGACGGGCAGCAGATCCTGCCGGGCCACGCCTACGTCGCGCCCGGTGATCGGCATCTGCTGGTCGAGCGCAGCGGCGCCCGCTACGTCTGCCGTCTGTCGGATGGCCCGCCGCAGAACCGCCATCGGCCGAGCGTCGAAGCGATGTTCGACAGTCTCGCGACACACGCCGGCCGCAATGTCGTCGCGACCATCCTGACCGGCATGGGCGAGGACGGCGCGCGCGGTCTGCTGAGCTTGCGCGAAGCCGGCGCCCGCACGTTTGCGCAGGACGAGGCCTCGAGCGTGGTGTGGGGCATGCCGGGCGCGGCGTTCAAGCTCGGTGCCTGCGAGCGCGTGCTGCCGCTCGACGCGATGGCGCAGGCGCTGCTCGACGCGCTCGAATGAGCATTGCCGTGCACAGGTCTCGCCTTTGGCCGCTCTCTTTCCAGCCCTTTGCCGCGAGCGGGAGACCAGCGCGCAGCATCGTGTCGTCCGCTGATCCGCGCGATCCGCGTCGTCGGTCACCAGAGGCTAAAGCGTCGCCTGTGGTCTGCCGATAGAGAGTCAAGTCGCCACGAAATTTTCAGGAGTCACTGATGCAAGTCTTGCCTTGGAAGCCGCTGGCGATACCCGCTGCGTTGACCGCCGTGCACATCTTCGTGCGCCTGCTGTTGCCGGCCGAGTTTGCCGTGACCGTGAGCGGCTTCGCGGCCGCGTTCGCGTGGGGTGCGCTCGCGCTGTGGCAGATGCGCGAAGCAGCGCGACAGCAGGATGAGATCACGCGGCTCTCGCGGCGCAACGAGCTGCGCGTGCGCGGTCTCGCCGAACTGCGCGGCGGCTTGATGCAGGAAGCGCTCGCGACCGGTGCCGAAGTCGAACGCGTGCGCGGCCTGATCAACGACGCGGTGCGGCAGCTTGGCGCGGCGTTCTCGGAAATGGATCGCCACTCGCGGATTCAGGAGCAGGCGGTCGCCGGCATCCTGGCGCAGAACGACGGCACGTCGGCCGGCACCGACGTCCGCCACTTTGCCGAAACGGCGGTCGGCTTGATGAGCGGACTCGCCGATGCGCTTGGTCAGGTCAGTCGCCAGAGCGTCACGACCGTCGGCCAGATTGACGAGATGGTCAAGCATCTCGATGCGATCTTCGATCTGCTCGGCGATGTGAAGACGATTGCCGACCAGACCAATCTGCTCGCGCTCAATGCGGCGATCGAAGCGGCGCGTGCCGGCGAAGCGGGCCGCGGCTTCGCGGTCGTCGCCGAGGAAGTGCGCTCGTTGTCGGAACGCTCGACCAATTTCAACGAACAGATCCGCAAGCTGGTATCGGTTTCCAAGGACGCGATCGCCAAGGTGCGCGATACCGTCGGCGACATGGCGACGCGCGACAGCAGCGTCAGCAGCGGCGCGCAGGAAGAAGTGAATCGCCTGCTCGGTCAGGTGGCCGCGATCAACGATGGCCTCACCCAGGGGCTGCGCACCGTCGCCGATGCCCGCACGCAGATCAGCGAAGCGGTTGGCCGCGCGGTGCGCTGCCTGCAGTTCGAGGACATCTCGACGCAGGCGCTCGGTGTCGCGCAGGCGCACGCCAAGCGCGTCGAGGCGATCGGCTCGGAACTCGACAGCGAGCCGGCGGTCGAGTCCGCGCCGCCTGCAGCGAGTGACGGCGCGGACTGGCGCAAGCCCGTGCATCGCCCGGTCGCACAGGTATCGATGGAAGAAGGCACGGTCGATCTGTTCTGAGGGCGTCGGTCGTTCGCAGTGCGTATGGGCTGTTCCGACGGACG
>DATCXY010000547.1:0-15287 GCA_036570585.1 Solimonas sp.
TCGCGCTCTCCGCAGAAAGTCCGTCATGCCGCGCAAACCCGCTCACGAACAATTCGACACGATCAAGGCCATTGCCGATCGCGCCTTTGAACTGTTCGGACGCTACGGCTACGAAGGCGTGTCGATTGGTGATATCGCCAAGGCGGCGAAGCTGTCCAAAGGCGCGCTGTACTGGCATTTCGACGGCAAGGAAGCGCTCTATCTGCAATGCCTGCAGCGCCTGCACGCGATCTTCGATCAATATGTGTTCGACCCGATGCGCGCAGAGCCCGATCCGGTTCGCGCGATCCTGCACGTCTTCACCGGCCTGCAGAAGTTGCTGCAAGACCCGCGCGTCGAAAAAGGCGTTGCCGGTTATTGGCTGATTCCGGTGCGGCCCGAAACCGCGGCGCTGGCGCAGACACAGAAGACATTTGAAGCCGCATCGATCGCGACCCTGAAACGCAATCTGCAACTCGGCAATGATCGCGGTCAGCTCGAACTTGGCGGCGATGCCGACGAGATGGCACGCGCCGTCATCGTCTTGATCGAAGCCTGCGTCGTCCCCTTGCGACAATACAGCGTCGACGAAATGCGTGGCATTCTTGGCGTGCTGGCGCGCACGCTGTTCCGGGCTTATGCCAAATCCGATGAGCTGCTGACGCTGGCACTCGCGATTTAGGAAACCCCTGAAACCGCACGGACGCCGTATCGTCCGCTGATGGCAATAACTAAAACGACGGGAGGATGAAGTGGGCCGCAACGCCGAACGCATTCTGCGCATCGTCGAACCGATCGTTTATGCCAGATCCTGGTTGACCTTCAGCGTGCTGCTGGCGTTCACGGCCGCGATGCTGGCGCTCGCCCTGCGGCTGCAGCCGGATGCCGGCTTCGAGAAACAGATCCCGCTTGACCATCCGTACATGAAGGTGTTCAAGCAATACGAGCAGGCGTTCGGCGGCGCCAACCTGATCTCGATCGCAGTGATGCGCAAACCGGGAACAGCCGGCGATATCTACGACGCGCAGTTTCTCGACACACTGCACAAAGTCACCGACGACGTGTTCTTTCTGCCGGGCGTCGACCGCTCGCGCGTGACCTCGCTGTTCACGCCGGGCGTGCGCTATCTGGAAGTGGTCGAGGACGGCTTCAGCACTGGCGACGTCATTCCGCGCAACTACCAGCCGACACCGGAAATGTTCGCGCGCATCCGTTCGAACGTCGGCAAGGCCAGCGTCATCGGCCGGCTGGTGTCGCTCGATCAGCGCGGCGCACTGGTTGTTGCCGAATTGCTTGAACGCGACCCGTCGACCGGCAAGAAACTCGACTATCGCGCGGTCGCCGATCAACTCGAAGCAATCCGCACGCATTACGAGACTGACCAGATCGACATTCGCATCATCGGCTTCGCCAAGGTGGTCGGCGATGTCAGCGATGCCAGCCGCGAAGTACTGATTTTTTTCGCGATCGCGCTGTTGTCGACGCTCACGTTGTTGTGGATATTCTGCGGCTCGTTGCGACTCGCACTGCTGCCGCTGTTCGCCGCCCTCGCTGCCGTGATCTGGGAACTGGGCCTGCTGCGGCTTGCCGGCTTCGGGCTTGATCCTTTCGCGATTCTGGTGCCGTTCCTGATCCTGTCGATCGGCGTCTCGCATGGCGTGCAATACGTCAACGCCTGGCGCTATGAAGTCGCGGTCAATGGCCTTGATTCGCGCGAGGCCTCGATCGCGACGTTCCGCCAGCTGTTCATTCCCGGCACGGTCGCGATCCTCACCGATGTCATCGGCTTCGCGACCCTCGCGTTCATCAAGATCGACATCGTCCGCGAGATGGCCCTGAACGCGGCGATGGGCATGGCCGCGGTCATTCTCACCAACAAGCTGATGTTGCCTGTCGTGCTGTCATGGGTACGCGTCCATGACGTCGATGCCTTCCGTGCACGTCAGCGCCAGCGCGTCGCGATGTCCGATCGCCTCTGGCGGCGGATCGCCGCGTTCGCAGGCGCGCGTGCCGCGATCCCGACCCTGATCGTCGCGGCGATCGCGCTGGGCTGGGCGCTGATCATGTATCCGAAGCTGACCATCGGTGATCAGCAGGTCGGCGTTCCCGAACTGCGGCCGGACAGCCGCTACAACATCGATTCACGCGTGATCGGCCAGAATTTCGCGATCGGCGTCGATGTGCTCAAAGTGTTCGCAGTCGGCGATACGTACAGCTGCGTCGATCCACACAAGATGGATGTGATCGACCGCTTCGCATGGCAGATGCAGAACACCGCAGGGGTGCGCTCGGTGTTGTCACTGCCGCAGATCGCCAAGCAGGTGCGTGCCGGCTGGTTCGAGGGCGCGCCGAAATGGCGCGTCTTGCCGCGCAACCAGCAACTCTCGCAATTGGTCTCGCCCGTGCCGAGCCAGCTTGGCTTGCAAAATCCGGACTGCAGCGTGATGCCGGTGCTGATCTTCACACGCGACCATCGCGCGCAGACCATCGACGGCATCGTGCAGGCGGTGAAAAAATTCCAGCGCGACAACGCCGGCCACGGCGTCGCTTTCAAGCTGGCATCCGGCAACGTCGGCGTGTGGGCGGCAACCAACGAGGAAATCCGCGCGCGCGAACTGCTGGTGATCATCTGGGTTCATGCGACGCTGGCGTTGTTCACGTGGCTGAGCTTTCGTAGCGGCGTCGCCGTGTTCTGCATCGTCACACCGCTGGTGCTTTGTTCACTGCTCACGTACGGGTTGATGGCGACACTCGGCATCGGCATGAAGCCGGCAACACTGCCGGTCGCCGCGTTCGGGGTCGGCATCGGAGTCGACTACAGTATCTATCTGTGGAGTGTGTTCTCACGCCACCTTGAACACGGCACGTCGCTGCGCGAGGCGTACTATGAAGCGCTGCGACATACCGGCAAAGCGGTGATCTTTACCTCAGCCTCGCTGGTGTTGAGTGTTTTCACCTGGCTGTTCTCGGGCCTGCAGTTCCAGGCCGACATGGGCTTGCTGCTGCTGTTCATGTTCAGCACCAATCTGTTTGGTGCCATTTTCCTGCTGCCGGCGCTGGCTTGGCTGACACTGCGTCGACGCGAGTCGAACCCGAAGCCGGTTCGCGCAGTCGAAACCTGAAAGGAGACTCACATGAAACTCAAGCTCGCGCCCTGCCTTGCGCTGCTGTTCCTGCCGCTGATGGCAAGCGCCATTGCCAAGGTCACGGCCGACGAGGCGGCCAGGCTCGGCAAAGAGCTGACGCCGCTCGGCGCCGAGCGCGCCGGCAATGCCGCCGGCACGATCCCGGCGTGGACCGGCGGGCTGCCGAAGCAGGACCTGCCGCGCGGCGCCAATCCGTTCGCGGCCGACAAGCCGCTGTACACGATCACGGCACAGAACATGGCGCAACACGCCGACGTGCTGACGGAAGGCTACAAGGCGCTGTTCAAGACCTTCCCCGACTACAAGATGATTGTCTACCCGACGCGGCGCAGCGCCTCGTATCCGCAGTGGTATTACGACGCGACCGAGAAGAATGCGACGGAGGTTTCGCTGACCGACAACGGCTACGGCTTCTGCTGCGCAGCCAAGGGCGATCCGTTCCCGATTCCGAAGAACGGCACGGAAGTGATGTTGAATCACATCATGCGCTACAACACGCGCGGCTTCCGCGGCTTCGTCGACTCTGCGGCGACTGCGGCCGATGGCAGCTTTGTCGTGCAACGCGACTACGTCGAACTTGCGTTCATGTACAACAATCCGGACGCGACCGTGAAGTCGCTCAATGGCATGAACCTGTACGCTTTCCAGAAAACGGTCGCGCCACCGAATCTGGCCGGCGAGGCACACCTGCTGCACGTACCGATCGACCGCATCGCCGACCAGACCGGCGTCTGGGTCTACAACAGCACCGTTGGCCGGCCGCGGCGCATCGGCGAAGTCGGCTACGACAATCCCCTGTACGACGGGCTGATGACGCATGACCAGCTCGACATGTTCAATGGCCCGCTCGATCGCTACACGATCAAGCTGATCGGCAAGAAGGAAATGCTGATCCCGTACAACAGCTACAAACTCTACGATCCCAAATTGAAGTACAAGCAGATCGTCACCAAGGGCCATATCAACCAGGACCTCGCGCGCTACGAATTGCATCGGGTCTGGGTGATCGAGGCCAACGTCAAGCCGGGCTTCGCACACCGCTACAAAAAGCGCGTGTTCTATCTCGACGAGGATTCGTGGATCGTCCACGCCGAGGACATCTACGACGAGCGCGACCAGTTCTGGCGCACCGCCGAGTCGCATTCGATCACGTTTCCGAACGAGCCGGTCGTCGTCAATGGCGTGCAGGTTCACTACGACCTGCAATCGCGCCGTTACGTGATCATCAATCTCACCAACGAAGAGCGAAAGCTGATTGAATATGACTGGAACGCCAAGCCTTCGTACTTCACGCCACAGTCGCTGAAACGGTTTGCAACCTCCGGGCCCAACTGAGCGACCGTCCAATTCCCGTGATATTCCCCTTAGTTGCTGAAATTTCAGAAAAAATTAAGGGCGAATTCAGTTAGCAGCGATAGTCTGCAGACTGTCAGCCGTTCCCGCCCAAGCATCGGAGCCGCGCCATGAATCAGCCGTGCAGTGCCCCCGATACGGGTGATGAGGCCCGATGGTGTTCTCGTCGCTGATGGCACGCTTGGTCGAGTTGCGTGGACGTCCGCTCACGCGCCGTCTAAATTGCAGCGCGATGCGCCTGTCCTCCCTCACCGCCTTTTTCCTCGCTGGCGTCGTGCTGTTGCAGCCCGCCAGCGCAGCGTTAGCGCGCTCCACTCCGCACGAGCGCCTTGCAAGTGAATTGTTGCCTCCGCATGAGCCGGCGGAGCAGCCGGATGAGAACTTGCGCGCGACCACATTCACCCCGGATTCGGCGGCGCGCGAAATCCAGCGCATGCACGGCGGGCGCGTGCTGGCGGTTCAGCCCGACGGCGCCGGCTACCGCGTCAAGATGCTCAAGGATGGCGAAGTCCGCATTTACCAAGTTGATCCATAAGCGGACCAGCCGGTCCGTCGCATAACCCAGGGAGAGAGTGGCATGCGTGCCCTAGTCATTGAAGACGATCCGGATCTGCGCGAGCAGGTCACAAAGTTTCTGAGCGACGACGGCTTTGCCGTCGATGTGGCGGCCGATGGCGACAACGGCGTGTACATGGCCGAGGAGTATCCGGCCGATATCGCAATCATCGATCTTGGCCTGCCGGGTCTGCCCGGTATCGACATCATTCGTCAGGTCCGCAAATCCGGCCGCAAGTATCCGATCCTGATTCTGACCGCACGCGACGGCTGGCAGACCAAAGTTGAAGGGCTCGAAGCCGGCGCCGATGACTATCTGGTCAAGCCATTCCACCGCGAGGAGCTGATCGCGCGCGTGCGCGCGCTCGTCCGGCGTGTCGGCGGCTGGACGCAGGCAACGCTCAATTCCGGGCCATACATTGTCAACACCAGCGCCAAGTCGGTGATGGTCGATGGCAAACCGGTCGAACTGACCAGTTATGAGTTCCGCGTGCTCGAATATCTGTTGACGCACGCCGGCAAGGTCATCTCCAAAAGCGAGTTGACGGAGCATCTCTACACCGAAGACGAAGAACGTGACAGCAATGTCATCGAAGTCTTTATCCGCCGGCTGCGCTCGAAACTCGATTCCGACAGCCAATACAACCCGATCACCACTTTGCGTGGCTCAGGCTACCGGTGGGACCTGCCGCGCGCCTGAAGGCCCGCGCAGCGCGGCGACCGCATCTGACATCGCTGCGTGCGCGACTGCTGATCTCGACGGCGGTGGTGCTGTTGGCCTTCGTCGGGCTCGGCGGTCTGGCGCTGGAGAAGGCGTTCGAGAGTGCCTTGCTGCAGGCGCAGCAGGACAAGCTCGAAGGTCTGATCTATGCGCTGCTCGGCGCTGCGTCGACGACACCGGACGGTGATCTGACGATCGCGCTCGACACGATACCCGACCGGCGCCTGCGCGAGCCTATGTCCGGCCTGCAGGCGGCGCTGTTCAATGAGCTCGGCATCATGGTCTGGAGCTCGGCCCAGCCGCTGGACATGCCGCCCCCACCGCTGCTGAACGTCGGTCAATGGAATTTCCAACGCCTCGAGAGTTCGAACGCATTCCGCCTCAGCTTCGGCCTGCGCTGGATCGATTCCGAACGCAGAGAGCCGCGGCTGTATACCGTCAGCGTCATCGATGACACCCGCTCGTTCGACCGACAACTGGCGATCTTCCGCCACACCTTGTGGATCTGGCTCGGCGGTACCGTGGTCGCGCTGATCGCGATCCTGCTGTTGATCCTGCGCTGGAGCCTGGCGCCGCTGAAACAGCTCGGCCGGGAACTGCACCGCGTCGAATCGGGCCTGCAGCTGGAGATCGAAGGCTCCTATCCAGACGAGCTCAAACCGCTGACGCGTGATCTCAACGCGATGATCGTCAGCGAGCACAATCAACAGACGCGCTATCGCAACGCACTCGGTGATCTGGCCCATTCGCTGAAAACGCCGCTCGCGGTACTGCGTGGCATCAGCAGTGAGCCGCAGATGCCACTGGCACAACAGAACCAGCTCGACGAGCAGGTCCGCCGCATGCAACACATCGTCGACCACCAGCTGCGTCGCGCGGCGGCAGCCGGCAGCCGTACGCTGACCGAGCCGATCCTGCTCAAGCCGCTGATCGACAAGCTGACATCGGCACTGACCAAGGTCTATACCAGCCGTGGCGTCGGTTTCTACAATCGGCTTGACCCGGAATTGAAGCTGCGCGCCGACACTGGGGATCTGTACGAACTGTTCGGCAACCTGCTCGACAACGCCGCCAAGTACGGCGACGAGCACATCCGCATTTCAGCGCACAGTGAAAAGAATGTGCTGCGAATCGATGTCGACGACGACGGTCCCGGCTTTCCGGAAGAGCCGGAGAAGCTGCTGGAACGGGGCGCCCGCGCCGATACCCGCAAGCCCGGCCAAGGCATTGGTCTGGCCGCGGTTCACGAGATCGTCAAAGCCTACGGCGGCCATCTCGAACTGGGCCGTTCACCGCTGGGCGGTGCGCGCGTCAGCATCGTGATGCCGGTTCGCTGACTCAGACTGTCGGAGAGCGCAGGAAATGGTTGCGGTAGTAGCGCAATTCCTCGATCGAATCCTTGATGTCGTCGAGTGCCAGGTGCCGCGAATGTTTGCTGTAGCCGCGTGCAATCTCCGGCGTCCAGCGCGTGCATAGCTCCTTGAGCGTGCTGACGTCAAGATTGCGATAGTGGAAATAATGTTCGAGTGACGGCATCCACCTGGCGAGGAAGCGACGATCCTGGCAGATCGAATTGCCACACATCGGCGACTTGCCGGCGGGAATCCACTTTTCGAGAAATGCGATCGTCTGCTGCTCGGCATCGGCGTCGTCGATCTGGCTCTCGCGCACGCGTTTGGTCAGCCCTGACTTGCCGTGCTGCTCGACATTCCAGTCGTCCATGATCGCAAGCTCTTCGTCCAGCCGTCGCAGCGCGAGCACCGGCCCTTCGGCAAGCACGTTGAGATGCACATCGGTGACGATGGTGGCGATCTCGATGATGCGGTGCTGTTCCGGGACCAGGCCGGTCATCTCCAGATCGATCCAGATCAGGTTCTGCGGGTTTTGCTCGGTCACGGGTTTTCTTTCATTCGCGGGGAGAACGGCGATGTTATCGTGAAGCGATCGTGCATGACGGCGGGAGAAGCTGATGGCGCATGAAGGTGCGATCCTGCAGACGATCGGCAATACGCCGCTCGTGGAACTGAAGAATCTCGACAGCGGCGGCTGCCGACTGTTTGCAAAACTCGAAAACCAGAATCCGACCGGCTCGATCAAGGATCGCATCGGCCTGTCCATGATCGAGGCGGCGGAACGCGACGGCCGGCTCAAGCCCGGCGGCACCCTGATCGAGGCAACCGCCGGCAATACCGGGCTCGGACTGGCGCTGGTCGCCAGCCAGAAAGGCTACAAGCTGATTCTGGTGATTCCCGACAAGATGGCGCAGGAGAAGATCTTGCATTTGCGCGCGCTCGGCGCCGACTGCCGGATCACGCGCAGCGATGTCGGCAAGGGCCACGCCGACTACTACCAGGATGTCGCCGAACGTCTGAGCCGCGAGATCGCCGGCAGCTTTTACGTCAACCAGTTTGCCAATCCGGCCAATCCGCTTGCGCATGAGATCGGCACCGGTCCGGAGATCTGGGCACAGATGAACCACATGCTCGATGCGGTCGTGGTGGGCGTCGGCAGCGGCGGCACCTTGACAGGGCTGTCGCGATATTTCGCACGCGTCGCACCGCACGTCGAGATGTTGCTTGCCGATCCCCTGGGCTCGGTGCTGACCGACGTTGTGCGCAGCGGCAGCATTCAGAAACCGGCCGGCAGTTGGCTGATCGAAGGTATCGGCGAGGACTTCGTGCCGCCGAACTGCGAACTCGACCGCGTGCGCGAGGCTTTCGAGATTCCTGACCGCGAAAGTTTCGACGCCGCACGGCTGCTGCTGCGCCGCGAGGGCATCCTCGGCGGCTCCAGCACCGGCACGTTGCTGGCGGCGGCGCTGCGCTACTGCCGCGCTCAGACGGCACCGAAGCGTGTCGTCACGTTGGTCTGCGACAGTGGCAACAAATACCTGTCAAAGATGTACAACGACACCTGGCTGTTCGAACAGGGGCTGGTCGATCGCCCGCATGCCGGCAGCGTGGTCGATCTGATCGTGCGCCGCTACGCCGAAGGCTCGGCGGTCACGGTGGCGCCGCAAGACAGCCTGCTGCATGCGTATCGGCGAATGAAGCTGTTCGACGTCTCGCAGCTGCCGGTGATGAACGGCGAACAGCTGGCCGGCATTGTCGACGAGAGCGATCTGATCCAGCATGTCGCGCTGGACCCGACGCGTTTCCACGATCCCGTCGCGACCGCAATGGTGACCGCGCTGAAAACGGTACGCCCCAACGCAGCGATTGCCGAACTGATGCCGGTATTCGCGCAGGGCCATGTCGCGATCGTTGCCGACGCGCACGGTTTCGTCGGTCTCGTCACACGTATCGATCTGCTCAACTATCTGCGCAAGCAGCTGGTATGAGCGCTGAATCCGGACTTCAACATGAGCCATGACGCCAGCCGTGCCGCCTTCGCCACCCGCGTGATCCATGCCGGACAGGCACCGGATCCGAGCACCGGCGCGATCATGCCGCCGATCTATCAGACCTCGACCTACCTGCAGTCCTCACCCGGCGTCCATCAGGGCTTCGAGTATTCGCGTTCGCAAAATCCGACGCGTTTTGCCTACGAGCGCTGCATCGCCGATCTGGAAGGAGGACGCCACGGCTATGCGTTCGCGTCCGGGCTGGCGGCGACCGCGACCTTGCTCGACAGCCTGCCATCCGGTGCGCACGTCGTCGCCAGCGACGACCTCTACGGCGGCAGCTACCGCCTGTTCGCGCGCGTACGCGCGCAGTCGGCCGGTCTGCGCTTCAGCTTTGTCGACATGCGCGACGCCACCAATGTCGAGGCAGCAATCACCGCAGACACCAAGCTGATATGGGTCGAAACCCCGACCAATCCGATGCTCAAGCTTGTCGACCTGAGCGCGATCGCCGCGATCGCGCATCGTCATCACATCGTTGCCGCGGCCGACAACACATTTGCCAGCCCCTGTCTGCAGCGCCCGCTCGAACATGGTTTCGATGTCGTCATGCACTCGGCAACCAAGTACATCAGCGGCCACTCCGATATGGTCGGCGGCATGTTGGTGGTCGGCGACAACGCCGGACTTGCGGAAAAACTGACGTTTCTGCAGAACGCGGTCGGTGCGATCGCCGGGCCTTTCGACAGTTTCCTCGCCCTGCGCGGTGTAAAGACGCTGGCATTGCGCATGCAGCGCCACTGCGAGAATGCGCTACAGCTCGCGCAGTGGCTGCAGGCGCACCCCAAGATTGCACGCGTGCACTATCCCGGCCTGCCCTCGCATCCTCAGCACACGCTGGCGCAACGACAGATGCCGCATGGCTACGGCGGCATGATCAGCATCGAACTGAAAGCTGACCTGACCGGATCGCGGCGCTTTCTCGAACGCTGCCAGTTGTTCGCACTGGCCGAGTCGCTGGGCGGCGTCGAGAGCTTGATCGAACACCCGGCGATCATGACTCATGCCAGCGTACCGGCCGAAACCCGTGCGGCGCTCGGCATCAGTGACAGCCTGTGCCGGCTGTCGGTCGGCGTCGAGGCGTTCGAGGACTTGCGTGCTGATCTCGACGCCGCACTGTGCGGTTGAGCCAGCAGTTAGAATCGCAATCCCCGATTCCGGAACATCCGATGATGAGCGAACTGGCCGAACGACACTGCAAGCCTTGTGAAGGTGACTTACCGCCACTTGATCTGGCGGCTGCCAGCAAACTCAAGGAGCAACTCGATCGCCGCTGGAAGTGGCACCGCGATGGCAAAGCGATTGAAGCGACGTTCGAGTTCGACAACTATTGGCAAACCACGGCCTTCGTCAATGCCGTGGCGTGGATCGCCCATGCTGCCGATCATCATCCGGACATCAGCTTCAGTTACAAGAACTGCACCGTGTCGTACTGGACGCACGCAGTTGACGGACTCAGCGAGAACGATTTCATTTGCGCCGCGAAGATCGACGCGTTGCTGAATTAACGCAGGCCGCAAGATCATCGGCGCTTCGGGCAGCCCCTTAACGCAAGCCCGGGAGCCCAGCCCCGGCGTTCACCAGGCAAGACGTGCCACTGGCACGTCTTGAAATCCCTGGCTCACACCGGCTGACGGCCGCTCAGCGCGTGCGTCAGCGTGCCGCCGTCGACATATTCCAGTTCACCGCCCATCGGCACGCCATGGGCGATGCGGGTGACCCGCAGGCCGCGCGTCTTGGCCATTTCCGCGAGGTAGTACGCGGTGGCCTCGCCTTCGACCGTCGGGTTGGTGGCGATGATCATTTCCTGGATCACCTTTTCGTCGAGCAGCTCCGCCAGACGCGGCAAACCGAGCTCATCAGGGCCGATGCCGTCTAGCGGTGACAACCGTCCCATCAACACGAAGTAGCGGCCGCGATACGCCGTGCCCTGCTCGATCGCCACGAGATCGGCCGGGCCTTCGACCACACACAGCTGGCCGCTTTGCGTGCGGGCATCACTGCAGTAGCGGCAGGCTTGGTCTTCCTTGAACATGCGGCAGCTCGGGCAGCGGCCGATGCCGGCCAGCGCTTCGCCAAGCGCGTTGCCGAGCTGGCCGGCTGCTTCGCGATCGCGGTCGAGCAGATGGAACGCCATCCGCTGTGCGGATTTCGGGCCGACACCGGGCAGGCGCCGCAGGGCATCGATCAGACGGTTGAGACGGGGGCTGTAAAGGCTCACGTTGATTAAGTGACTTCGTGATTCGTGATTCGTGCAAGTGTGGCAGCTTTCCGAAGCACCGGTCACGAATCGCCCATCACGTCTGCCCTCAGTACGCCTGCCGCCGCAGGTTCTTCTCCTGCATCACGGTCGCGGCGATTTCCTCGACCGACATGTTCGACGAATCCACGTAAGGGATGCCGAGCCGTTCGTAGAGCTGGGCCGCTTGCCGCAGCTCGTATGAGCACTGCGCCAGCGACGCATAGCGCGAGCCGGGACGCCGCTCGTTGCGGATCTGCATCAGGCGCTCGGCATCGATGATCAGACCGAAGCACAGCGGCTCGCGTCCCTGCAGGCTTTTGGGTAATTGTTGGCGCTCGAGGTCATCCTCGGTCAGCGGAAAATTCGCAGCAAAAATACCGTGCTGCAACGCCAGATAGAGGCTGGTCGGCGTCTTGCCGCAGCGCGACGGCGCAATCAGGATCACGTTGGCCTTGGCGATCTCGCGCATCGAAGCGCCGTCGTCATGTTCCATCGTGTAGTTCATCGCCGCGATCCGCGCGTTGTAGCGCGCAGTATTGGCGCCACCGTGCGCGCGACCGCTGGCATGCGACGAATCCTGGCCCACCTCGGCTTCCAGGACGTGAATGAAGTGGTCGAACAGGTCAAGGAACAAGCCGTTGACGTTGCGCAGGATTTCCCTTACCTCATCGTTGACCGTGGTGCTGAACACCAGAGGCCGGATCGCACTCTCGGTGGCGACGAAGTTGATGTAGTCGACGATGCTGCGGGCACGCTCGGCTGAATTGATGAACGGCAAGGTGGTTTTTTCCACCTCGAGGGCCTCGAACTGCGTCAGTAGCGTATTGCCGAGCGTTTCGGCGGTGATGCCGGTGCCGTCTGAGACGAAGAAAACCGATCGTTGTGTCATGGCGCGCAGTTTCAGGTCTTTTCGGCGACCGCGCCAGCACCAGGGCCATGATGAGACGGCCGGGGGCCCGCTCCTTTATCATTGGCGCCCGCTGCGTGCCCTGACAGCCCTCTTCAGCTTCAGGACAGCGCCCGGAATGGATAGTCCGCATGTTTTCCAGCCCGAGCCCGCCGTGCAAAACCCTGACCATAAACGAGATTCGATTGTGACCCGTAACGTCATCTGGTACTCCGAACTTGGCATGAACGACGTGGAAATCGTCGGTGGCAAGAACGCTTCACTGGGCGAGATGATCGCCAACCTCGCGCAGTCCGGCGTTCGCGTGCCCAACGGTTTTGCAACCACCGCCGATGCCTACCGCCAATTCCTGACCTATGAAGGTCTGGCCGAACGCATCAATAGCATGCTCGCCAAACTCGATATCGATGACGTCGCCGAACTGGCGCGCACCGGCAAGGCGATCCGCGAGGCGGTGCTCAAAGCGCCGTTCCCGGAGGCACTTGATCAAGACATTCGCGCGCATTACCAGCAACTGATCGCTGAGTCCGGCGGCCCGGAAATCTCGGTCGCCGTACGCTCGTCGGCCACTGCCGAGGATCTGCCGGATGCCTCGTTCGCCGGCCAGCAGGAAACCTTCCTCAACGTCAACGGCATCGACAAGGTGCTGCACGCGATCAAGGAAGTGTTCGCGTCGCTGTATAACGATCGCGCAATTGCCTATCGCGTCCACCACAATTTTGACCACGCCGCCGTCGCGCTGTCCGCCGGCATCCAGCGCATGGTGCGCTCGGACAAGGGTGCCGCAGGCGTGATGTTCACGATGGACACCGAATCGGGCTTTCGTGATGCCGTATTCATCACGTCGAGCTATGGCCTTGGCGAAGCGGTCGTGCAGGGTTCGGTCAATCCCGACGAGTTTTACGTCTACAAGCCAAACATTCGCGCCAAAAAACCGGCAATCCTCAAGCGCGGCCTCGGCGAGAAAGCCAAGAAGCTGATCTATTCGGCCGACAAGACGATCGGCAAGACCATCGAATTCGCCAACGTCTCGCCCGAGGAGCGCAACCGCTTCTCGCTGACCGACGCCGAAGTCGAAGCCCTCGCCGCCCAGGCCCTCATCATCGAGGAGCACTACGGCCGGCCGATGGACATCGAGTGGGGCAAGGATGGCGTCGACGGCCAACTGCACATCCTGCAGGCGCGTCCGGAAACCGTGCAGTCGCGCGCGTCGGTCAACGTGCTGCGTCGCTACAAGCTCAAGGGCAGCAAGGGTGCGGTGCTCGCCGAAGGCCGCGCGATCGGCCAGAAGATCGGCGCTGGCGCCGTACGTCTTCTGAGTTCGATCGAAGAAATGCATCGCGTACAGGCGGGCGACGTGCTCGTCACCGACATGACCGACCCGGATTGGGAGCCGATCATGAAACGCGCCAGCGCGATCGTCACCAATCGTGGTGGCCGCACCTGCCACGCGGCGATCATCGCGCGCGAACTGGGTATTCCGGCAGTCGTCGGCTGCGGCAATGTGACTGAAGTGCTGAAGGATGGCGCCAAGGTCACGGTCTCGTGCGCGGAAGGCGACACCGGCTTCGTATACGAGGGCAACATCGACTTCGCGGTCGACGAGATCGCGCTCGACAAGATGCCGGACATTCCGGTCAAGATCATGATGAATGTCGGCACGCCGGAACAGGCGTTCGATTTCGCATCGCTGCCGAACAAGGGCGTCGGCCTCGCCCGCCTCGAATTCATCATCAACCGCCAGATCGGCATTCACCCACAGGCGCTGCTCGAACTCGACAAGCAGCCGGCCGAACTGCGCCGCATCATCGATCCAATGATTGCGCCGTATGGCAGCCCGGTCGATTACTTCGTCAAGCGTCTCAGCGAAGGTGTCGCAACGATCGCCGCGGCGTTCGCACCGGAACCGGTGATCGTGCGCATGTCCGACTTCAAGTCGAACGAGTACGCCAACCTGATCGCCGGCAAGCGTTACGAGCCGCACGAAGAGAATCCGATGCTCGGTTTCCGCGGTGCCTCACGCTACATTTCCGAGTCGTTCCGGCCGTGCTTCGAACTCGAGTGCAAGGCGCTCAAATACGTACGCGAAGAAATGGGTCTGACCAACATCAAGATCATGATTCCGTTCGTGCGCACGGTGGATGAGGCGCGCCAGGTCAACGAGATCCTCGCCGCCAACGGTCTCAAGCGCGGCGACAATGGCCTGCAAGTCATCATGATGTGCGAGTTGCCGAGCAACGCCGTGCTCGCCGACAAATTCCTTGAACACTTTGACGGCTTCTCGATCGGCTCGAACGACATGACGCAGCTGACGCTGGGTCTGGATCGCGATTCCGGTCTGATCGCGCATCTGTTCGATGAGCGCAATGAAGCGGTCAAACGCATGCTGCACATGGCGATCGAAGCCTGCCGCAAACAGGGCAAATACATCGGCATCTGCGGGCAGGGGCCTTCGGACCATCCGGATCTCGCGCGCTGGTTGCTCGATGAAGGTATCGAGTCGATGTCGCTGAATCCCGACACCGTCGTCGAAACCTGGCTGTTCCTCGCCGGACAGAAGGCTTAGAGCATGCGGCCGGGACTCGGAACATGGGGCGCGGCGCTTGCCGTGCTGTTCTGCTCCTTGACTGCGCGTGCTGCCGACGCCCCGGCCAAGTTCGACTACTGGGTCCTGTCACTGTCGTGGTCGCCGGAATTCTGCGTATCGAATTTCGGCGATGAGGAATGCCGCCAGCAATTCGGCTTTGTCGTCCGCGGACTGTCACCGCAGAACGAGCACGGCAAAAGCCCCACCCGCTGCGGTGATCGCAAGCGTGTGGACAAAGAGCTGACAACACGCATGCTGCCGCTGATGGCGACCGAGAGAGAGATCCAGTCGCAATGGAATCGCTACGGCAGCTGCTCCGGACTCGATCAACAGCAATATTTCGAGTTGGTCGAACGCGCGCGCCGCAAGCTCGAAATCCCGCAGGTTTATGACG
>DATCXY010000548.1:0-4607 GCA_036570585.1 Solimonas sp.
GGCCCTGCAGGAAGCTTTTGTACAGCCGCGCATGCGCCTTGATGCCACCCCAGACGTAGAGTTCGCGCACGCCAAGCTTGTGCGTGCTGCCGCCGGTCGCCGGCGCCGGCTCGGCGATGTATTCGACACGATCCGGCGGGCCGGCCCACCACGGCTTATTGATCCGTCCCCAGCGCCATGACAGTGCGACGCTGCCTTCCGTCAAATAGCCGACGCTGCCGGCGACAGAGTGTTTGATTTCGTAATCGGTATTGCCGGCAGCGTGACCGGACAGCGCGAGATCCTGACGCGTCAACGTGTAGCGGATCGTCGGCTCGCCGCTGTCCGAGATCTGATGATCCCAGCCCTTCGGCTTGTTGGCGCCGATCGCGCTGTGAAACGCATCCTGGAATTCCGGAACGATCTGCGTGCCGAGCAGGCCGACCGACAGGCTCGTGTGGTAAACGGTGCGGCCCGCGTCACGCACGTAGCTGCGGCCGTTGGCGACATACAGCAGGCTCGCGTACGGACGGTCGCCTTCACGCACCTCAGCTTGCTTGATATTCCCCGGCGTGAACGCCAGCGCGCCGACCTGGATGCTGTGCAACTGGAAAGTGCCGTTCGACGCATCGTCGAGCAGCAGGCGATCGAGCCAGCCGAGCGGACCGTCGAGCGACAGCCACGAATCCTTCGCGCGGCGGCCGGCGAGCGTGACGGCAATGCCGCCGGTGTAATCCTCATCGCGCTGCACGGGCGTCAGCGTGTCGTTGTCGAAATACAGCGTCCAGCCGGCATCTTCCTTTTCGTTGCCTGAAGCATCGACGGGCGCGCCATCGGGCGCCGCCGACGCCGTCGCGATCTGCAGCGCAAGTGCGAATGCCGCGAGCGATGCGACTCGTGACGTCAAATGGCGACGCCCGGCCCGACCGGAGTGGGCGGCTGCACCGGAACTTGGAGGCTCGATATTCATGGCACGGCTCCGCAGGCTGAACCGGCGAGCCTGAACGGACACTGCACGTTGGTTACCGGTAAGTAACATTATGGTGTAAAGTTACCGACTAGTAACATTCGTTGTCAAGCGGCGCGAGCCGGAGGTTTCGAGCATGAATAGGAGCAAGGCGCAGGGCGAGCTGGCGCAGGCGATGCCGCTGCGCGTGCGCGATCGCATCTTTGCGACCGCGCGCGAACTGTTCTCGCGGCAGGGCATTCGCGCGGTCGGTGTCGATGCGATCACCTGCGGCGCGGGCACCAACAAGATGAGTTTCTATCGCAGCTTTGCGTCCAAGGACGCGCTGATTTGCGAATGCGTGCGCGCGCAACAGGCCGAGTACTGGCAGTGGTGGGCCGAGGTCGTGGCGCCCTACGCCGATCCGCGTGCACAGATCGAAGCGCTGTTTGCCGCGTCGGTCCGGCGTGGCTGCGAATCGAACGCAGCCGGCTGTTCGCTCAACAACGCCGCCGTCGAACTGCGCGAGGCGCAACACCCTGCGATCGAACTGGTCCGCGCGCACAAGGCCGACGTGCGTCGCCGATTCGCGCTGCTGGCCGGCGCGGCCGGCGCTGCGGATGCCGAGGCATTGGGCGATGCACTGCTGTTGCTGCTCGAAGGCGGTGCCGCGAGCCTGTTGACCTTCGATCGCACGGATGCGCCGGTCCATGGGCTGCAGGCCGCGGTTCATGTGCTGCTCGACGCGCACCTGCGAACGCCGACGCGCGATGCGTAATCATCTAAACTAGCGCGCTCGATCCGAGCAAGCTGATTCACTCATGACGCAGAACCCGAAATCCTGGCGACGCTGGCGCTGATTTTCACGCCAACACCGATGCGCGAAGCCGCATCACTGCCGCCTGTTGCGCGGCCGCTACAGCCAAACATCCGGGGTTCCACATGCTGCTGATGATCGACAATTACGATTCGTTTACCTACAACATCGTCCAGTATTTCGGCGAGTTGGGGGTCGAGGTCGAGGTCCACCGCAACGACCGCATCACGGTCGACGACGTTGCGGCCAAAAATCCACGCCACATCGTGCTGTCACCGGGTCCGTGCACGCCAAATGAAGCGGGCATTTGTCTGGCGCTGATCGACCGTCTGCAAGGGCGCTTCCCGATTCTCGGCGTCTGTCTCGGCCATCAGGCGATCGGTCAGGCGTTCGGCGGCTCGGTGGTTCGTGCGCGGGCGGTCATGCACGGCAAGACCAGCCCGATTCATCATGCCGGCGCAGGCATTTTCCAGGGCCTGCCGACACCGTATCAGGCGACGCGCTACCACTCGTTGGTGGTTGAAAAGGATGGCTTGCCGGATTGCTTCGACGTTACCGCGTGGACGCAATGCGCCGATGGTGGTGTCGATGAAATCATGGGGCTGCGCCACAAGACGCTGCCGATCGAAGGCGTGCAGTTTCACCCGGAGTCGATCCTGACCGAGCACGGTCATCAGCTTCTGAAGAACTTTGTGGAGAGCTACTGATGAGTGGCCTGACGGCTCAGCAAGCCCTGCAGCGGACAATCGAGCATCGCGAGATTTTCCACGACGAGATGGTCGGCCTGATGCGGCAGATCATGCGCGGCGATGTCTCGCCGCTGATGACGTCGGCGATCCTGACCGGCTTGCGCGTCAAGAAGGAAACCGTTGGCGAGATTGCTGCCGCCGCGCAGGTGATGCGTGAGCTGGCGAAGAAAGTCGAGACGCCAGCGTACGAACATTTCATCGACATCGTCGGCACCGGTGGTGACGGCGCGCACACGTTCAATATTTCGACTGCATCGATGTTCGTTGCGGCAGCAGCCGGATGCCGGATTGCCAAGCATGGCAACCGCAGCGTGTCGAGCAAATCCGGTAGCGCCGATGTACTCGAAGCGTTCGGTGCGGTGATCGATCTGACACCGGAGCAGGTCGCGCGCTGCATCGAGCAGACCGGCATCGGCTTCATGTTCGCGCCCAATCATCATCCGGCGATGAAGGCGGTCGCGCCGGTGCGCAAGGAAATGGGGGTGCGCACGATCTTCAACATCCTCGGCCCGCTGACCAATCCGGCAGGCGCGCCGAACATCCTGATGGGCGTGTTCCATCCGGATCTGGTCGGCATCCAGGTGCGTGTGTTGCAGAAACTCGGTGCGCAGAACGCGCTGGTGGTCTGGGGCCGCGACAACATGGACGAGATCACGCTCGGCGGCGCGACCATGATCGGCGAGCTGCGCGACGGCGAACTGCGCGAATACGACATTCATCCCGAAGAGTTCGGCTTCGCGATGGCCGGCAGCCAGAATCTGCGCGTCAATGACGCTGCCGAATCCAGGACGCGCGTGCTCGAAGCACTGGCGAACACGCCGGGCGTCGCGCGCGACATCGTCGCGTTCAATGCCGGCGCTGCGATCTACGCGGCGCGTCGTGCCGAGACGTTGATGGCCGGCATCGAGCTGGCGAAGCAGGCGCTCGCCAGCGGCGCGGCGCGCGCCAAGCTTGATGTCTTCATCGCCGCCACTCAGCAGCTCAAATCCGCGAGCTGAATCTCCAGGAACCATCGTGATGTCCGACATTCTCGACACGATCCTGGCGCGCAAGGCCGAAGAAATCGCCTTGCTGCGCAAGCGCTACTCGCTGGCGGCGCTGGAGGATCTGGCGCGTAGCGCCGATGCGCCGCGTGGCTTCATCGATGCGCTGGCGGCCAAGGCCGCAGCGGGCGATGCCGGCGTGATTGCCGAAATCAAGCGCGCCTCGCCAAGCAAGGGGCTGATCCGCGAGGACTTCGATCCGGCCTGGCTCGCCCGCGAGTACGCGAGCGGCGGCGCGGCCTGTCTGTCCGTGCTGACCGACGAGAAGTTCTTCCAGGGCCACAACGCCTTTCTCGTGCAGGCGCGCAGCGCCTGCGCACTGCCAGTGATCCGCAAGGATTTTCTGGTTGACGAGCTGCAGATTGTCGAGGCGCGCGCGATCGGCGCCGACTGCGTGCTGTTGATCGCGGCCGCGCTCAGCGCCGAGCGGCTGAAATCGCTGTATCGGCTCGCGCGACACTGGCAGCTGGATGTGCTGGTCGAAGTCCACGATGGCACCGAGCTCGATCGGGTACTGAACGCGGGCCTCGGCGAAGACTGGCTGCTCGGCATCAACAATCGCAATCTGCGCACGTTTGCGACCTCGCTTGAAACCACGCTCGATCTATTGCCGCGAATTCCGCCGGCGCTGAACGTGGTGACCGAGAGCGGTATCGCGATGCCGGCCGATGTCGCACGCATGCGGGCGGCATCGGTGCATCGCTTCCTGATCGGGGAATCGCTGATGCGCCAGCCGCGACCGAGCGTGGCCTTGCGTGAGCTGATCGCCTGAGGCGGTTTAGTCGGACTTGCTGGCGCCGAGCACGATGATGCTGCGGCCCTGCGTTGCAACGATGCCGTCTTCTTCGAGTCTTTTCAGCACACGTCCCGCCATTTCGCGCGAGCAGCCGACCAGTCGCGCCAGCTCCTGACGACTGGTGCGGATGGTCACTCCGCGTGGGCCGGCGGCCGCTTCACGTTTGCCGGTGAGATTGATCAGCGTGCGCGCCATGCGGCCGGCGACATCAAGGAAGGCCAGATCGAAAAGGCGGCGCGTCGTGTCGCGCAGACGCGCGGCCAGCTGACCGGCGATC
>DATCXY010000549.1:0-13737 GCA_036570585.1 Solimonas sp.
AAAGGCACCGTGCAATACCGCGCGGTGACGCTCGGCGGCGAACACGACGGCCTGCGCGTCGTCACCGACGGCGTCGAGCCGGGTGAACGCGTGATCGTCGCCGGCCAGCAGCGCGTCCACCCGGGCATCGTCGTCGCCGCGAAGGAAGCAGCCGCGCCGCAGCCGACCGCAGACGCGCGTGACGCTTTCGCCGACGACGCGATCGCCATCAACTGAACCGCTGCGTCATGGACATCATCGTCATTGCGAACGTCGCGAAGCCATCCAGCCGAGCAGCCCGATCGAGCTGAGTCACTGGATTGCTTCGTCGCCAGGCTCCTCGCAATGACGAAGTCCAAGCACAACCATCAAAGGCTCCCATGAAACTCACCCACTTCTTCATCGAGCGGCCGATCTTCGCCGGCGTGCTGTCGTTCGTGGTGTTCGTGCTCGGTCTGCTCGCGGTGTTCCGCCTGCCGATCGCCGAATACCCCGAAGTCGTACCACCGACGGTGGTCGTCACCGCCTCGTATCCGGGCGCGACCGCACAGGTGTTGTCCGACACGATCGCCACGCCGCTGGAACAGGAAATCGTCGGCGTCGAGGACATGATCTACATGAACTCGCAGGCGCAGCAGGACGGCACGCTGCAGCTGACGGTGACGTTCAAGCTCGGCACCGACATCGACCGCGCGCAGGTGCAGGTGCAGAACCGCGTCGCGCAAGCGCTGCCGCGTTTGCCCGAGGAAGTGCGCGCCGCCGGCGTCACCACGCGCAAGAGCTCGCCGAACCTGACGATGGTCGTCCATCTGTATTCGCCGGACGGCCGATACGACGGTCTGTATCTGCGCAACCTCGCGGTGATCCAGGTCCGCGATCGTCTCGCGCGCCTGCCCGGTGCCGGCGACGTGTGCATCTTCGGTTCCGGCGATTACGCGATGCGGCTGTGGCTCGACCCGCAGAAACTCGCGGCGCGCAGCCTCACCGTCGATGAAGTGATCGCCGCGGTTCGCGAACAGAACGTGCAGGTCGCCGCCGGCAGCATCGGCGCGCCGCCGCTGAAAAACAATCCGGCGTTCCAGATGGCGATCGATGCCGGCGGCCGCCTGCAGACCGAACAGCAGTTCGGCGACATCATCATCAAGACCGGCGCCGACGGCGAAGTCACGCGGCTCGCCGATGTCTCGCGCATCGAGCTCGGCGCCGGCGAATATGCACTGCGCTCGCTGCTCGACAACAAATCCGCGGTCGCGCTGCCGGTGTTCCTGCAGCCGGGTGCGAATGCGCTCGAACTCGCCGACAACGTCCGTTCGACGATGGCCGAGCTGAAGAAGACGTTCCCGCAGGGCGTCGATTATTCGATCATCTACGATCCGACCGTGTTCGTGCGCGAATCGATTCACGCCGTGATCGAGACGCTGCTCGAAGCCTTGCTGCTGGTCGTGATCGTCGTCGTGCTGTTCCTGCAAACCTGGCGCGCGGCGCTGATCCCTGTCATCGCCGTGCCGGTCGCGATCATCGGCAGCTTCGCGGCGATGTCGGCATTCGGCTTCTCGATCAACACGCTGACGCTGTTCGGCCTGGTGCTCGCGGTCGGCATCGTCGTCGACGACGCGATCGTCGTCGTCGAGAACATCGAGCGCGGCATTGCCGACGGCCTGACGCCGCGCGCCGCCGCGCATCGCTCAATGGATGAAGTCGCCGGCCCGATCATCGCGATCTCGCTGGTGCTGTGCGCGGTGTTCGTGCCGCCGGCATTCGTCGGCGGTTTCAATGGCCAGTTCTACCAGCAGTTCGCGCTTGTCATCGAGTTCGCCGCGGTGATCTCGGCGTTCAACTCGCTGACGCTGTCACCGGCACTCGCCGCGCTGCTGCTGCGTCCGCACGGCGCCAAACCCGATCGCGTGCAGCGCGTCATCGACGGCACGTTCGGCTGGATCTTCCGGCCGTTCAACCGCGCGTTCGCGAGCGGCGCCAACGGCTACCAGCGCGGCGTGCGCAAGATGCTGCGGCTCGGCACGATCGGCCTGCTGGTCTACGGTGGCCTCGTGCTGCTGACCGGCATCGGCTTCACGCAGGCGCCGAACGGCTTCGTGCCGGCGCAGGACAAGGGCTATCTCGTCACCATCGTGCAGCTGCCGCCCGGTTCATCGATCGAGCGCACCGAAGCGATCGTCAAGAAGGTCGGCACCATTGGTCTTGAGCAGCGCGGCATCGAACACGCCGTGCAGTTCCCGGGTTTGTCGATCAACGGCTTCACGCGCTCGTCCGACGCCGCGATCGTGTTCTTCCCGCTGAAGAATTTCGATGAGCGCCCCGGCCTGCGCGGTCCGCAGATCGCCGCCGAGCTGAACAAGAAGCTCGGCGCGATCGACGGTGCGATGGTGATCACCGTACTGCCGCCGCCGATCCTCGGCCTCGGCACCGCCGGCGGCTTCAAGGCGCAGCTTGAAGACCACAGCAATGCCGGCCCGGCGAAGCTTTACGACATGACGCAGGCGCTGGTCGCCAAGGCGCGGCAGACGCCGTCGCTGGCCGGCGTGTTCTCGACCTATGACGTCAATGCGCCGCAGCTGCAGGCCGACGTCGATCGCGTCAAGGTCAAGCAACTCGGCATTGATCTCGATGAAGTGTTCCGCACCATGCAGGTCTACCTGGGTTCGTACTACATCAACGACTTCAACCAGTTCGGGCGCACATTCCGCGTCATCGCGCAGGCCGACCAGCGGTATCGCGGCCGCCCCGACGATGTGCTGCTGCTGAAGACGCGCAATGCCGACGGCGAGATGGTGCCGCTCGGTTCGATCCTGTCGCTGAAGGAGAGCTTCGGCGCGAACATGGCGACGCGCTACAACGGCTACCCGAGCGCCGACATCAACGGCGGTGCCGCCGCAGGCTTCAGCTCCGGACAGGCGATGGCCGATCTGGAGACCGTCGCCCGGGAAACGCTGCCGCCCGGCGTGAATCTCAACTGGACCGATCTCGCGTTCCAGCAGATCGGCGCGGCGAAGGCGTTGGCCATCGTGCTGCCGCTCGCCGTGCTGCTGGTGTTCCTGGTGCTCGCCGCGCAGTACGAAAGTCTGGTGCTGCCGCTCGCCGTGATCCTGATCGTGCCGATGACCTTGCTGTCAGCACTCGCCGGGATCTTCCTGACACACAGCGAGGTCAACATCTTCACGCAGATCGGTCTGTTCGTGCTGGTCGGCCTCGCCGCAAAGAACGCGATCCTGATCATCGAATTCGCGCGCGAGCTCGAAGCGCGCGGCATGACCGCAGTCGCCGCGGCGCTCGAAGCCTGCCGTCTGCGGCTGCGGCCAATCCTGATGACTTCGTTCGCGTTCATCTTCGGCGTGTTGCCGCTGGTGATGGCAACCGGCGCCGGCGCGGAAATGCGCAAGGCGATGGGCATCACGGTGTTCGCCGGCATGATCGGCGTGACGATCTTCGGCCTGTTCTTCACGCCGCTGTTCTATGTGTCGCTGCAGAACTTCGTCGCACGCCGCCGCAAGGCGACGGCGGCCCTCACGGATGCCACCGCGCTACCCGCGGCCTCTCACTAAGGAGATCGACATGAGCAGAAAAATCGCACTCGTCACCGGCGGCAATCGCGGCATCGGCCTGGAAACATCGCGCCAGCTCGCCGCGCAGGGCGTGCACGTGATCGTCGCCGCGCGCGAGCTGAGCAAGGCCACTGAAACCGTCGCCGAACTGAAAGGCAGCGGCGGGTCGGCCGAAGCCGTGCAGCTCGACGTCACCAATGCCGCGAGCATCGCCCGCGCCGTCGATGACGTGAACAACCGGCACGGCCGGCTCGACATCCTCATCAACAACGCCGGCGTCATCCGCAGCAGTCCGGACGGCGTGCCGTCGTCGCAGCCGGTCGACGACTGGCGCTGGATCTTCGAAACCAATGTCTTCGGCCTCGTCGAAACCACGCAGGCGTTCCTGCCGCTGCTGAAGAAGGCCGACGCCGCGCGCATCGTCAATCTGTCGAGCATCCTCGGCTCGATTGCGCTGCACGAACAACCGGGATCGCCGATCCACGAAATGAAAATCGTGCCGGCATACAGCGCGTCGAAAAGCGCGGTCAACGCCTACACCGCCCATCTCGCGTGGGAGCTGCGCGACACGCCGATCAAGGTCAATGCCGCGCATCCCGGTTACGTGAAGACCGACATGAATCACGGCGGCGGCGAGATCGAGGTCAGCGAAGGCGCGCGCACCAGCGTCGCGCTGGCGCTGCTCGACGCCAATGGCACTAGCGGCAAGCTCGTCCACTTCGGCGAAGTCCTGCCTTGGTAAATGTTGTCAACGAAGGAAGCACGACCATGGAAAAGATCGCACTTGTCACCGGCGCGCAGCGTCCCGAAGTCGTCGCGTACGCGCGCATGCTGGCGCGGCAAGGCCAGCACATCGTGCTCGCCTCGACCGAATGGGCAAAGGCCGTCGACGCGGCGCTGACCCTGCAACTCGAAGGACTGAGCGCCGAAGCCTTGCATTTGAAGGATGCCGACGCGGCCGGTGTCGCCGCAGCGCGTCAGCAGATCATCGAGCGGCGCGGTCATGTCGATGCCGTATTCATCGACGAAAGCGGGCTGCGCGCTTGAGCGTGCGTCCGTCCCACAACCTCAACGGAGAACTTCCATGAGTGAACTGATTTCCGCCGTCAGCGACGGCAGTTTCGAACAGGACGTCAAGCTCGCCAGCCAGACGCAGCCGGTGCTCGTCGACTTCTGGGCCGAATGGTGCGGCCCGTGCCGCATGGTCGCGCCGGTTCTTGAACAGCTCGCGGCCGAACACGGCGGCGCGCTGAAGATCGTCAAGCTCAATGTCGACGAGAACCCGCAGACGCCGGCCGCACTCGGCATTCGCGGCATCCCGACGCTGATGCTGTTCAAGGACGGCGAACTGGCGGCAACGCAGGTCGGCGCCGCCGCCAAGTCGCAGCTCGCGGCATTCGTCGCGCCGCATCTTGCGGTCGCCTGAAGCAATGAGCGAGCGGGCGCGGCTCGCCGCGCCCAAGCTCGAACCCCAACAAGGAAGAACGTCATGAGCTCCTCTCTTTTCACGCCGCTCCAAGTCGGCGATCTGCAACTGCCGAACCGCATCATCATGGCGCCGATGACGCGCACGCGCGCCGACGCCGCGCACGTCCCCGGCGAACTGGTCGCGACGCATTACGCGCAGCGCGCGAGCGCCGGCCTGTTGATCGCCGAGGCGACGCTGCCAGCGCCAGGCACCAGCGCATACAAGACCGAGCCCGGCATCTACAGCGATGCGCAGGTCGCCGGCTGGAAGCGCGTCACCGATGCCGTGCACGCGGCGGGCGGACGCATTGCGCTGCAGGTCTTCCACCCCGGTCGCGCGAGCCACGCCGGCATGAACGACGGCACCCCGCCGGTGTCATCGACCGATCGCGCGATTCGCGGCGCCGAGGGCGAAAGCTTCGACACGCCGCGGCGACTGTCGATCGGCGGAATGCCGCGCGTCATCGAGCAGTTCCGTCACGCGTTCGAGAACGCAGCGCTGGCCGGCTTCGATGCCGTCGAAGTACATGGCGCGCACGGCTATCTGCTCGACCAGTTCCTGCGCGACAGCGTCAACGATCGCGACGACGCCTACGGCGGTACGCTCGAAAACCGCTCGCGCCTGCTGCTCGAAGTCGTCGACCAGGCAATCGCCGCGTTCGGCGCCGGTCGCGTCGGCGTGCGCATCTCGCCGCTGGTGTCGTTCAACGACATCGCCGATTCCGATCCACGCACGCTCGTGCAGTACGTCGCCGCGCAATTGACCCAGCGCAGCATCGCGTTCCTCGAACTGCGCCACAACCAGCACGATGCCGAAGAAGAACAGGCGCTCGCCGGGATCGCACGCCGTCATTTTCACGGCGTGCTGATTCGCAACGGCGGCTTCGATCGCGATCAAGGTGATGCGGCGATCGCGAATGGCAGCGCCGACGCAATCAGCTACGGCAAACCGTTCCTCGCCAATCCCGACCTCGCCGAGCGCTTCCGCAGGAATGCGCCGCTCGCCGAATTCGATTTCAGCCAGCTCTACACGCCCGGACCGATCGGCTACGTCGATCAACTCGCGTTCGAGCCGGCAATTCTCGATACGCCCGCACTCGCATGAACGCCTTCCGCTACTCCACGCTCAGTACCATCGTCGCCGCCACATTCGCGCTGGCGGCGTGCGCCGTCGGCCCCGATTATCAGGCGCCGCAGTTGCCGACCGCGCATGCCGACATCGAGACTTCGCTCTACGACAGCAGCGAACCGGTCGCCGCGTTCTGGTCGGTGTTCGGTGATGCCGAACTCGACGCACTCGAAGCCCGTGCGCTGAGTGCCAATCACGACCTGCGCATCGCACTGGCCAATCTCAACCAGGCGCGGGCGATACGCCGCGAAGTGTTGTTCGACTACCTGCCCACGGTCACCGCCGGCGTCGCTTACACAAAGACAAGACAGAGCCAGGATCAGGCCCCCGGTTACGACAGCGACGCACGCAGGAGTGAGCTGTACGACGGCGGCTTCGACGCGTTCTGGGAACTCGATCTGTTCGGCCGCGTGCGTCGCCAGAACGAAGCAAGTCGCGCCAATGAGCAGGCGCTGACCGCCGACCTACACAGCGCGCAGATCAGCGTCGCCGCCGAAGTCGCGCGCACCTACTTCGAACTGCGCGGCGCGCAGGCGCGTTATGCGGTCGCACAGGGCAATGCCGAGAACCAGCTCGGCACATTGCAGTACACCGACGCGCGTCTGAAGTACGGTCGCGGTACCGAGTTCGACCAGCAGCGCGCCCGCGCGCAACTCGCGACCACGCGTGCGCGCGTGCCGGATCAGCAGATCGCGATCAGCAATGCGACGCATCGCCTCGCCGTGCTCTGCGGCCTGGAACCGGAAGCGCTGAACGATGAGCTCGTCGCTGGCGACGAGATGCCGGCACTGCCGCGCCTGGTCCGCATCGGCAAGCCGGAAGACCTGTTGCGCCGCCGCCCGGATGTCGCCAGCGCCGAACGCCAGCTCGCTGCCGCGACTGCCGGCATCGGCATCGCCACCGCCGACTACTTTCCGCGCGTCACGTTCAGCGGTGAGGTCGGTTACGCGGCGTCGAACCTGAGTTCATTCGGCGACAACGGCAGCGGCACCTACGCGTTCGGGCCAAGCATCCGCTGGGCCGCGTTCGATCTCGGTCGCGTCCATGCGCGCGTCCAGCAACGCCGCGCGCAGACCGACGCCGCGCTCGCGCGCTACCAGCAGAGCGTGCTGCGCGCGCTCGAAGAAACCTCGAACAGCCTCAGCGCCTACGGCTACAACCGTCACAAGCTCGACCTGCTCGGCGAAAGCGTGCAGGCCAGCAACCGCGCCGTGCAGCTCGCGCGGGTACGCTTCGAAGCCGGTGCCGCCGACTTCATCGACGTGCTCGATGCCGAACGCAACCAGCTCGACGCCGAAGACCGGCTCGCGCAGGCACGCACGCAGACCGCGACCTCGCTGATCGCGCTGTACAAATCGCTGGGCGGCGGCTGGAATGCGGATGCGCCAGCGGCAGTCTCCCTGAACAACTGATGCAAACAACTGAAACCTCATGCCGTCATTGCGAGGAGTCAAAGACCCTGTCCTGAGCTTGTCGAAGGACGACGAAGCAATCCAGCAGCGAAGCCCGATCGGGCCGTGCACAGGAGTGCTTCGCTGCGCTCGCAATGACGGATTTTCATTTCACATAACCGCGATGGAGCCCGCCACATGATCGAACTGCATTACTGGACCACACCGAACGGCCACAAGATCTCGATCTTTCTCGAAGAAGCCGGTGTCGATTACAAGATCGTGCCGGTGCAGATCGGTCGCGGCGAACAGTTCAAGCCCGAGTTTCTGAAGATCTCGCCGAACAACCGTATCCCGGCGATCGTGGACCGCAACCCGATCGGCGGTGGCGAACCGATCGCGCTGTTCGAGTCCGGCGCGATCCTCACGTATCTGGCCGAGAAGACCGGCCAGTTCTTGTCGACCGACATTCGCGCTCGCTACGACACGCTGCAATGGCTGTTCTGGCAGATGGCCGGGCTCGGACCGATGGCCGGCCAGAACCATCACTTCAGCCAGTACGCGCCGGAGAAAATCCCGTACGCGATTACACGCTACGTCAATGAAACCAACCGCCTGTACGGCGTGCTCGACAAGCAGCTCGCCGACCGCGAGTTCATCGCCGGCGACTATTCGATCGCCGACATGGCGAGCTATCCGTGGATCGTGCCACACGAAAAGCAGGGTCAGAAGCTCGAAGACTTCCCGAATCTCAAGCGCTGGTTCGACACCATCGCCGCACGTCCCGCCGTGCAGCGCGCCTACGCAAAAGCGCAAGCGATCAACACCGCGCCGACCGTCGACGACGAAGCCAAGCGCGTGCTGTTCGGCCAGACCGCGACGCGCTGAGACGCGCAAGTCGCCTTCGACTTGAACTCGTCGCTGTCGGAACCTGGTTTTCGGCCGCGGCGAAGACCGTATGCAGGTGTCAGCGCCAGGGAATGCGTGCATGGACAAGAACGCTGCCGGATATCGATGGCGTTCGTCGCACGGACCTCCATCAACCGCCACGGCGGCCACGCGATCGCAGCGTGTTTCGGCAATCCGTCGGCGTTCAATGCACTCGCACCAGTGCCCTGAGCGCCATGCCGACACTGGCCGCGCCGGTCGCCGGCCTGTAGCATCGCAGCGTGAAATCCCACCCGACTTCCAAGCTGGCGCGCACGAGCGCCGATCCGCGACTGTCGGCGCGCACGCCGACGCAGGAACGCGCCAAGGCACGTGTCGCCGCAGTGCTGCTGGAAGCGGAGCGGATGATCGTCGAAGGCGGGGTCTCGAGCTTCTCGATCCCGTTGCTCGCCGAACGTCTCGGTTTCCCGCGCGCGACGATTTACAAATTCTTTCCGACGCCGTACGCGGTCTTCAACGAACTGGCGCTGCGCGAAGTCTCCGGACTCGAAGCGCATCTGCTCGAGGTCATGCAGCACGTCGCGTCCGAGGCGCCGTGGACGACGGCGCTCGAAGTCATGGTCAATGCCGCAGCCGCCTACTATGGCCGGCATCCGGTGGCGTGTGCGCTGCTGCTCGGTGGACCGGTGACCGACGGCAGCTATCACGCACTCGAGCTGTCGATCACGCGCCTCGGCAAGCTTGCGCGCCGCGCGCTGGAACTGCGCGGGCTGCGCTTGCCGCGCACGACGGTCGACATCGGCGCGCTGACCATCGAATGCGGCACGTCGAGCTTTCGGCTGTCCTACTTCCTGCATGGCCGCATCACGCCGGCCTACCGCAGGGCGGCAATCGACGCGATGAGCGCCTACATCGAGCGCAGCCTCGGCCTCAAACGCTGAGGAAGGCTGCCCGCTTTACTTGAACTCGTGCGCGATGCGCAGCTGCACGCTCCAGTATTCGACCAGTGCGGGATTTTCGACCTTGACCGAACGGATCGCGTAGTCGGCGTCGGCATCGTAATACTCGCCGCCGATGCCGAATGCCCAGTTCTGCAGCTTGTACGTGACATCGAGGCGACCGCTCAGCGCACCGAACGGCGCGAGGCGGTAATCGCTCGATGCGAAGCCGTCGTGCCGGAAGTCGGGAAAGTACGCCGAATAGAAGAACGCCTGGCTCTGCGAATACCAACGCACGCCGGGCGCGACGCGCCAGTGCTCGCCGAAGGTTTGCTGCCAGCTCGCCTCGACGGTATGCGACTCGATCTTCCAGTCGTCCCGGTAGTAGCGGTAATCCGCGTGAATCGCGGCGGCCAGCGAGGGTACCGCCTGACGCAGGCGCGCCGTGATGGCGTAAGTGTTGCGCCCGTCGGGCCGGCTTTCGTTGTAGGTCGTCGCCGTCGACACGACGTAGACCATCTTGTACGGATCGGTGAGGTAGCCGTCGCCGTGCTGGTACGAAAAGCCGAACTGCACTTCAGTCGTCGGCGTGAGCACGCGCGTCAATCCGGCGTAAGCGCTCAGCGTGTCCTTGTCGGCGCCGCGAATGCGGTCGGGAAAGCGCGTGCTGCCGCCCTCGGTGGGCTCAAGCCGGTCGTGCGAATACGACAGGCCGCCGGTCAGCGACGTCATCTTGTCGTCGTCCTCGCGCGTCACTTCCACACCGCCATGCAGCGAGCGGTAGTCATCCTCCGTGGAGACGCCGAGCGTGATGGCGCTGTCGACCACCGACGTCGGCAGCGTCATCGTGCCCTGCAAGTCGACGCGCTGCTCGTCGATGGTCGCGCCGCTCATGACCTGCAGCGGTCTGCCGTCGGGACCCGGCATGACGAACCATGGTGAAGCACCACTCATGGTCTCGTAGGTCAGCGTCATTCCGAGCTTCTGCTGCCACACCGGCGCAACGACCCGCAGCAGATGCGACTGGATACTGTAGCGTTCCGACGACTGGCCGCTCGCCGCATGCGCTGCCGGCAGATCGGCTTCCTCATAATCGGAAAACAGGTAATCGACGCTGACGTCCGCCCTCGCCACGCCCGGCAGCGCCAGCGCCGCCTGCGTCAATGCCATCAAGGCTTTCGATTTGTTCATGGCGTCGGCTTCAAATCAGTTGCAGCCACAACCGCCGCCGGCGAGAACCGGGCCACCGGATGCCGCTTCCTTGCTGAATTCGACATGTCGTCGATACACCGCGAGCAGCGGATCCGTCTCCCAATCCATCTCCTGCGAAGCCAGATCACCGCGCTGCCAGGGCTTGACGGTCTGCAGGCTGCAAGCGCTCGTCGTCGCGATCAGCAGCAGGCCCAGAACGCACATGACGGACGAGGGAATCTGTTTCACGGCGATGGCTCCTTCAACAAAGTGTCGATGCTCGATGCAAGCGTGCGGAAATCCTGATCGGTATAGCCCTTCTGCACGAGCCGGACGATGCCCTGGCGATCAACGAGATAGCCGGTCGGCATCGTCGGCAGGTCGAAGCGCTCTGGCCAGACGCCGTGCGGATCGAACACGATCGGGAATGAAATCGCGAGTCGCTGCGCCATGGCGCGGGCACGCGCCGGCTGTGTATCGACATTGACACCGATGACCGTCAAACCTCGATCCTGCCAGTCGTCATACAGACGCTGCAGGTGCGGCATCGCCTGTTGACATGGCGCACACCAGCTCGCCCAGAAATCGATGTAGACGACGCGGCCGTGCAGCCCGGCCAGCGAAACCGCATCGTCACCGAGCGGCGGCGCGCGTTCGCCCGGCGCGACGGCCAATGCCCCGGCGCTGAACAGCAGCAGCAGCAAGCCGCAGATGCGCATCACCCCTCCTCCTCGCTCGCACCCGTCTCTGCGGACGGGCCGACGGCATGTAGCCGTCCCGAGATCGAACGTTAGCACACACGTCGATGATTGCAACTTTTGTTGCTTTTTATCGAAAGCGGTCGGCACAATGCGGAAGAACGTGCGCCGCGGCAAGGCCGACGAGCCGCATCAGTCGAAACGGGAGACGAAATGGGCGTCATGGAAAACGGCAGCGAGGGGCCGGACATCGAACTGTTCCGCGACTCGGCGCGCAAATTCTTCCAGAACGAAATCCGGCCGCACGGCGAGCGCTGGCGCAAGGCCGGCGTCGTCGACCGCGAGGCGTTCCTGAAAGCCGGCGAAATGGGCTTCCTCTGCATGTGGGCCGACGAGAAGTACGGCGGCCAGAACCTCAGGGGCTTCCGCTATGAGCAGACCCTGATCGAGGAGAACACCTTTCACGGCGACCCGGGTTTCTTCATGTCGGTCCACAGCCGGCTGATCGCGCCGTATCTCGAAAATTTCGGCACTGACGAACAGAAGGCGCGTCTGTTCCCGGACATCATCAGCGGCCGCCGGATTCTCGCCATCGCGATGACCGAGCCGGACGCCGGTTCCGATCTCGCGGCAATGAAGACGCGCGCCGTCGAGCGCGATGATCACTGGCTTCTGAACGGCTCCAAGATCTACATCTCGAACGGGCTGCTGTCGGACATCGTCATCGTCGCCGCCAAGACGCATCCCGACAATCCGCACGGCCTCACGCTGTTCATCGTCGAGCGCGGCATGGAAGGCTTCGAGCGCGGCCGCAATCTCGCCAAGATGGGGCTGAAATCGCAGGACACCACCGAGCTGTTCTTCAAGGATGTGCGCGTCCCGAAGGACAACGTGCTCGGCCAGGTGCACGGCGGCTTCTACCATTTGATGAAAGGACTCGCTGAAGAACGCCTGCTGTCGGCGGTCGGCAATCTCGCCGCGGCGCGGCTGGCAATGCAACTGACGCAGGAGTTCGTCCGCCAGCGCAAGGTGTTCGGCAAGCCGTTGTCGAAAATGCAGAACACACGCTTCAAGCTCGGCGCGCTCGACACCGAAATCGCGGTCGCGCAGGCGTTCCTCGATCAGTGTGTCGAACGGCACGATGCCGGCCGCCTGAGTTCCGAAGATGCCGCGCGCGCCAAGCTCTACACGAGCGAACTCAACGGCCGCATGGTCGATGAAGGCGTGCAATTGCACGGCGCGGCTGGCTACATGGACGAATATCCGATCTGCCGGCTCTATCAGGACGAACGCATCAACCGCATTCTCGCCGGCACCTCGGAGATCATGAAAGAGATCATCGCGCGCTCGATTCTCGATTGACGGCCCCGTGCTCGAGGTCGCTAAAAAACTGCACGTTTCCCGCGTCGCGCGCAAACATCGGCGCGATTTCGTCTGTCATCGCTTGCGTCGCATCGGGACGTCCGGCGACGATGGAAAAAGATCAGCGATCGGCAATCGGACAAAAATGGCGAGGGCGGACATTCGTTTGCTTATTTCAGAAAAGACAGCGCGCGCATGCATGCGCGAAAGTCGCCGCACTGTGCCCGCAACACTCATTCACCAGACACGGTCTGCGCGCCTACGCTTGGTGTCCACCGGAATCGACCAAGGGAGCGCGAGACGAACATGACGCAAAGTGAGCCGCTGATTCCTGCGCGGCCGTCAGTCGCGATCATTGGAGCCGGTTTCGGCGGGCTCGCCGCTGCGCACTACCTCAAGCAGGCCGGCATCGATTCATTCACGATCTACGAAAAGGCGGACCGTCTCGGCGGCGTCTGGCGCGAGAACACCTATCCGGGCGCGGCCTGCGACATTCCTTCGCATCTGTATTCGTATTCGTTCGAACAACACTATCCGTGGCGCTCGCGCTTCGCTGGCCAGCCGGAAATCCTCGCGTATCTGCACGACGTCGCCGAGCGGCGCGGTCTGTTGCCGCACGTGCGCTTCAACAAGGCGTTGCGCAGCGCCGTGTTCGACGAGACGCACGGCGTCTGGCATCTCGAATTCAGCGACGGCGAACGCACGCAAGCCAACATCTTGGTATCGGCGGTCGGCCAGTTGCATCGACCGGCCTATCCGACGATCGACGGCCGCGAACAATTCCGCGGCCGCGCATTCCACTCCGCGCACTGGGACCATACGTATGACTTCGCCGGCAAGCACGTCGCGGTGATCGGCACCGGCGCGAGCGCCGTTCAGTTCGTTCCGGTCATCGCCCGGCAGGTCGAGAAGCTGTACGTGCTGCAGCGCTCACCCGGCTGGTGCATCCCCAAGTTCGAACGACGTTTCAACCGCTTCGAGCGCGCGCTGCTGCATTACGTGCCGTCCGTGCAGACGCTCGATCGCTGGCGGATCTTCTGGCTCGTCGAATTTCTCGGCTCGGCAATGGTCCGCCGCTCGTTCGTCGCGCGCGTCGCCGGCTGGTATCTGCGCGCGACAGCGCGGTTGCTGATG
>DATCXY010000550.1:0-7741 GCA_036570585.1 Solimonas sp.
CGGTCGCGGTCGCGGTGAAGGCGAACATCGGCACATCTGCCAACTGCGCGCGCAGGCTGCCGAGCTGTCGATATTCGGGACGAAAATCGTGCCCCCATTCGGAGACGCAATGCGCTTCGTCGATCGTGATCGCGGAGACGCCCGGCGCTCCGATCAGCCGCGCCAGCAAGCCGTCGCGAAACTCCGGCAACAGCAACCGCTCCGGCGCGACATACAGCAAACGATAGTCGCCGCGTAACAGCGCCGCGCCGCGCGCTGACGCTTCGGCAGCACTGAGCGTCGAATTGAGGAAGGTTGCGGCGACGCCCATCTCGCCTAGCAGCCGCACCTGATCCTGCATCAGCGCGATCAATGGCGAGACGACGATCATCAGACCGGGCTTGAGCAGCGCCGGCAGCTGGAAGCACAGCGACTTGCCGCCACCGGTCGGCATGATCGCCAGCAGATCGCGTCCGGCAAGCGCGTCGCGAATGACGGCTTCCTGGCCGGGGCGGAAATGATCGAAGCCGAACCAGCGCTTGAGTGCGCTGGCGAGTTCAGCGTCCTGGGCGATCAATCCTTATACCTCGGCGCGATTGCCCTCGCGCTCCAGCCATTCCTTGCGATCGGAAGAACGCTTCTTCGCGAGCAGCATGTCCATCAGCAGATCGGCGGCATTGATCTCGCCGGCCACGTCATCATCGAGCGTCAGCTGCACGAGGCGCCGCGTGTCGCGCGCCATCGTCGTTTCGCGCAGCTGCAGCGGATTCATTTCACCGAGACCCTTGAAACGCGTGACCTGCGGCTTGGCGCGGCTGCCTTCAGCGATCAGGCGATCGAGGATCCCATTCTTCTCGGCTTCGTCGAGGGCGTAGAACACCTGCTTGCCTGCGTCGATGCGAAACAGCGGCGGCATCGCGATGCAGATGTTTCCCGCTGCAACCAATGGCCGGAAATGCTTGAGGAACAGCGCGCACAGCAGCGTCGCGATATGCAGACCGTCGGAGTCGGCATCAGCGAGCACACAGACTTTGCCGTAACGCAGACCGCTGATATCGGCGCTGCCCGGATCGACGCCGATTGCAACGGAAATGTCGTGGATTTCCTGCGAACCCAGCGCCTCGTTGGCGTCGACTTCCCAGCTGTTGAGGATCTTGCCGCGCAGCGGCATGACCGCCTGGTTTTCGCGATCGCGCGCCTGCTTGGCGCTGCCACCGGCCGAATCGCCTTCGACGAGGAACAGCTCAGTGAGCCTCGCATCGCTGGACACGCAATCGGCGAGCTTGCCCGGCAAGGCCGGACCGCTGGTGACCTTCTTGCGGACAACCTGCTTGGCAAGCTTGAGCCGCGCATTGGCGTTGGCGATCACCAGCTGCGCGATCTGCTCGCCGGCTTCGGTGTGCTGATTCAGCCAGAGACTGAACGCGTCATGCACGACACCCTGCACGAACGCGGCGGACTCGCGCGAACTCAAGCGCTCCTTGGTCTGTCCGGCGAACTGCGGATCCTGCATCTTGACGCTGAGCACGTACGCGCAGCCATTCCAGACGTCTTCCGGAGCCAGCTTCATGCCGCGAGGCAGCAGATTGCGGAACTCGCAGAATTCGCGAATCGCCTCGGTCAAACCGGTACGCAGGCCGTTGACGTGAGTGCCGCCCTGCGGGGTTGGAATCAGATTGACGTAGCTTTCGGCAACCGGCTCCATGCGACCGTTCTCGGCGTTGAGCCAGGCCAGCGCCCACTCTGCCTCCTCGCGCGCCGCGCGAAACTGGCCGACGAAGGGTTCCGCCGGCAACGTTTCGGCGCCCTGCAGCGTGTCCTTCAGATAATCGGTCAGCCCGTTTTCGTACTGCCAGACAATCTCCTCGCTGTGGATCTTGTCGAGCAGCGTCACCCGCAGGTTCGGACACAGCACGGCCTTGGCGCGCAACACCTGCTTGAGGCGCGGCATCGAATATTTCGGCGAATCGAAATATGTCGGGTTGGCCCAAAAGCGCACGGTCGTGCCGCGCTTGTTCTTGGCTGCCGTACCAACCGGCTTCAGCGGCTGCGTGACATCGCCATTCTGGAACTCGATCAGATATTCGGTGCCGTCACGGAACACGCGCACTTCGAGCTTGCTCGATAGCGCATTGACGACCGACACACCGACACCGTGCAGGCCACCGGAAAACTGATACTGCTTGTTCGAGAACTTGGCACCCGAATGCAGCTTGGTGAGGATCAGCTCGACGCCGGTGACCTTGTGCACCGGATGCACGTCGACCGGCATGCCGCGGCCGTCGTCACCGACTTCGAGCGAGCCGTCGTCATGGACGGTGACGAGAATGTTCTTGCAGTGGCCGGCGAGCGCCTCGTCGACCGCGTTGTCGATCACTTCCTGCGCGAGATGATTCGGCCGGGTGGTGTCGGTATACATGCCCGGGCGCTTGCGCACGGGATCGAGACCCTGAAGAACTTCAATTGCTTCAGCGCTGTAGGAACTATTGTTTGAGTTTGCTGCCATCGTTGGGGTCGCTCTGCGGACGCGCGAAGGTAGCCAATGCACCGGCTGCCGGCAAGATTGCCAGCGCCGCCGGTTTCGGGCACGCAGGCGCGTGCAACGCAATTTCGGTCGGGGTCGGTCAGGCCAAACCGCTCAATCTTCGATCAGCGCCGCGCCAGCGAGCGTATTGAGCGCATTGAAACCGTCGATCTGGAAATCGGTGGCGCCGGCGGCAAGCAGGTTCAACATGGCAATGGTTCCTCGCGACCGGCTCACAGACTTGGATGCAGCGATTGCCCGTTTTGGATGCAGGCGCCGGCGATTACACTACGCGCCCCAGACGATAGCCCGCCATGTCCCCGAAAACTACGGTTGCCAAGACCGACCCGACAATGCACGTCGCCGACGCGGTCGGCCAGTTCGAAGACGCGATGAAAGAACTGGAAACGATCGTTCACTCGCTGGAGCGCGGCGAGCTGCGCCTCGATGAATCGCTGCGGCTGTTCGAACGCGGCGTCGCGCTCGCGCGACAATGCCGCAGCTCACTGCAGGGCGCCGAGCTGAAAGTCCACGAATTGCTCGCTGGCGACGACGAGGATAGCGGCACGTGAACTCGCCGTTCGCAGATCGCGTCGACTTGTATCGGCAGCGGCTGAGTGACAGTTTCGAACGCTGGCTGCCGCCGGCGACGACCTACCCCGCGCGCCTGCACGAAGCCCTGCGCTACGCCAGCGACGGTGGCAAACGCCTGCGGCCGCTCGTGGTGTACGCGGCCGGCGAAGTGCTCGGCCTGCCGCCACGTCGTCTCGACGCCGTTGCCTGTGCGGTCGAGATGATTCACGTCTATTCGCTGGTGCACGACGATCTGCCGGCGATGGATGATGACGATTTGCGTCGTGGCCGGGCGACCACACACCGGGCTTACGACGAGGCCACTGCGATCCTGGTCGGCGACGCGCTGCAGGCGCAGGCGTTTCACGTGCTCGCCGCCGATCATGATGCGGGTCTGGTGCCGGCGCAGCGATTGGCCATGGTCGAGTTGCTCGCGCAGGCCGCCGGTTCGCGCGGCATGGTCGGTGGGCAGGCCGTGGATCTGGCCTCCGAGCAAGTTCAACTGACGCTGGCAGAGCTCGAAGCCCTGCATATCCACAAAACGGGCGCAATGATCCGTGTCTGCCTGCAGCTCGCCTGCGCCGCCGCCGACGGTCTCGCGGTGGCGCAGTGCGAAGCACTCGACCATTACGGCAAGGCCATCGGCCTTGCATTCCAGATCCAGGATGACGTCCTCGACATCGAAGCCAGCTCCGCAACGCTCGGCAAGACTGCTGGCAAGGACGAGGCACACCTGAAGTCGACCTATCCTTCGGTGATGGGGCTGCCGGCCGCCAAAGCGCGTGCCAGCGAACTATTTGCATCGGCGCGGTCTGCGCTCAGCGTATTCAATGACGCCGCAGAGCCACTGCTGTGGCTGTCGCGCCATATCGAAGGCCGCGACCACTGAGCACAGTGGCGACCATGCACTGGTTCGGGGCACGCGGTTTCGCCGATAATCCCGCCTTAATTTTTCTCAGGGTGCCGTGCGCACCGGAACGTTCATGACCGATATTCCCGGTTACGCCCTGCTCGGGCGAATCCAGACACCGGACGATCTGCGCAAGCTGCCAGCCGCGCAACTGCCGACGTTGGCCGTTGAAATGCGCCGTTATCTGATCGAGACGCTAGGGCGTATCGGCGGTCACTTCGCCGCCAATCTCGGCACCGTCGAGCTGTCGCTGGCGCTGCATGTGTGTTTCGACACGCCGCACGACCGCATCGTCTGGGATGTCGGCCATCAGGCTTACCCACACAAAATCCTCACTGGGCGCCGCGCCCAGCTCGAAACGATCCGCCGACTCGGCGGTCTTGCGCCGTTCTGCCTGCGCGCCGAAAGCGAATACGACAGCTTCGGCGTCGGCCATTCGTCGACGTCCATCTCGGCCGCCGCCGGCATGGCGGCCGGTGCACGTGTCAAAGGTGAACGGCGCCGCGTGGTCGCGGTGATCGGTGACGGCGGCATGACCGCCGGCATGGCATTCGAAGCACTGAATCACGCCGGTCATCTGGGCCTCGACATGCTCGTGATCTACAACGACAACGACATGTCGATCTCCGAGAATGTCGGCGCCTTGCGCGACCATTCAGCGCGATTGATGCAGAAGCTCGGCCTCAAGACGCCGCATGCCTTGCGCGCACCGCAAGCCGAGCATAACGAAGCACATCTGGACTATCCGGGTGCGATGTTCGAAACCTTCGGTTTCCAGTATTCAGGGCCGATCGACGGCCACGCCCTGCCAGTGCTGATGACTGAATTCGAGCGCCTCAAGGACGCCAAAGGTCCACAGCTGCTGCATGTCGTGACGACCAAGGGCAAGGGCTTCGGACCGGCCGAGGCCGACCCGATCAAATATCACGGCATCACCCAGTTCGATCCCGTTACTGGGGCATTTCCGGTCAAGAAAGCCGGCGGTGCGCTCAGCTACACGCAGATTTTCGGCGACTGGTTGTGCCGCGCCGCCGAGCAGGATCCGCTGATCGTCGGCATCACGCCGGCGATGCGCGAGGGCTCGGGGCTGGTCGAATTCTCGAAGCGTTTTCCGGATCGCTACTTTGATGTCGGCATCGCCGAACAGCATGCCGTGACGCTCGCCGCCGGCCTTGCGTGCGAAGGCCTCAAGCCGGTCTGCGCGATCTATTCGACCTTCCTGCAGCGCGGTTACGACCAGCTGATTCATGACGTCGCGATCCAGAACCTCCCGGTGATGTTCGCGATCGATCGCGGCGGTCTGGTTGGCGCCGACGGTGCGACGCATCACGGCGCCTTCGATCTGTCATACCTGCGTTGCATTCCGAACATGGTGGTGATGACGCCATCGGACGAGAGCGAGTGCCGGCGCATGCTGGCAACCGGTGTGTCGCTCAACCAGCCGAGCGCGGTGCGTTATCCGCGCGGTAACGGCAGCAGCCTGACGGCTGACGTCGACGAACGACCGCTGCCGATCGGCCGCGGTCGCATCGTGCGTGAAGCTCATGGCCGCCGCCGCCCGCGTGTCGCCATTCTCGCGTTTGGCGCCATGGTGCAGCCGGCGATCGAGGCCGCCGAGATTCTCGATGCCGTGGTCGCGGACATGCGCTTCGTCAAACCGCTCGACGCGGAGCTGATACTCGAGCTCGCCAATGAAAACGATCTGCTGGTGACGATCGAGGACAATGCGCGTCTCGGCGGTGCGGGCTCCGCTGTCAACGAGGTGCTGGTCGCCCAGCACCAGACCGTACCGGTATTGAATCTAGGCTTGCCGGACCAGTTCGTCGAACACGGGACGCGCGAAGAATTGCTCGCGCAGGTGGGACTCGACACCGCCGGCGTCCTGCGCGCGATCCAGAAACGTCTGCGTTCTCGCGATCTCGATGACGCCAAGGGCGGCCGCATCGGCAACTAGGGCCGATTCGGCTCGGCATTGGGCAAACACGAGCGCCACCCTCGTCGTACGAGAGGTCGAGCGCAGCAGCTCAGTCGGCACCCTCTCCGAACCAGGCGAGCTTGTCGCGCAACTTCACCACCTCACCGACGATCAGCAGGCTCGGCCCCTTCACCTCGGCCTCGATCACGCGCTGTGGCAGCGTTGCGAGCGTGCCGGTCAGCACGCGCTGCTGCGGCGAGGTTCCGGACTCGATCACCGCGGCAGGCCAGTCGGTCGGCAGGCCGTGCTCATGCAATGCGGTGCAAATCTGCGATAGCGTCTGCAGGCCCATGTAGAACACCACGGTCTGCCCCCGTCGCGCCAGCTGATCCCAGTGCAGTTCGAGTTCACCATCTTTGCGCGCATGGCCGGTGACGAACACACATGACTGTGCGTGATCGCGATGGGTCAGCGGAATGCCGGCGTAGGCGGCGCAACCACTGGCCGCGGTGATGCCCGGCACCACCTGGAACGCGATGCCGTTCTCCATCAGCGTTTCGATTTCTTCGCCGCCGCGGCCAAAGATAAATGGATCGCCGCCCTTGAGCCGCAAAACGCGTTTGCCAGCCTTGGCATGGCGCACCAGCTCGGCGTTGATCCCCTCCTGAGGCACCGCGTGTGCGCTGCGCGCCTTGCCGACATACAGTCGTTCGGCATCGCGGCGTACGAGTTCCATGATGTCGGCAGAAACGAGGCGGTCGTAGAGCACGACATCGCATTGCTGCATCAGGCGCAAGGCGCGAAACGTCAGCAGATCCGGATCGCCAGGGCCGGCGCCGACCAGATAGACTTCGCCGCGCGGCGCCGCATCGCTCAGCAGTTCATCAAGCTTCTGTTCTGCCGCCGCCGCATCCCCCCGCAGCGCAGCCTCGGCGCCCGAGCCATCGATGAAGCGCTCCCAGATTCGTCGCGGCGAAATGTCTTCGTTCGCCTTCACGCGCGCACGTTGGCGATGCATGAACGCGGCCAACCGGCCATAGCCGGACGGCAGCATCGCCTCGACCCGTTCACGCAAGCGGCGCGCCAATACCGGCGCGGCGCCGCCACTGGAAATCGCGATGAGCATTGGATGTCGATCGATGATCGCCGGCGTGATGAAGCTGCTGAGTTCGACATCATCAACGACGTTGACCGGAATGTTCGCCTGCTGCGCGGCGGCGGCGACGGATGCGTTGAGCACCACATCGTCAGTGGCCGCCACCACCAGTCGCTGGCGAGCGAGCAGCGCAGCAGAGAATTCGACCGCCAGATGCTGCGCCATACCGCTGTCGATGGCAGCCTGCACTTCGTCGTTGAGTTCACGTGCGACGATCTGCACGGCTGCGGCCGCCCGGCGCAGCAGACGCAGCTTGCGCGCCGCCACCTCACCGCCACCGACCAGCAGCACCGGCTGGCCGCGCAGCCGCAGAAAGACGGGAAAATAGGACCAATTGTTCGATGTCATCGACTTGCTTCAGCAGGTTTCATGCCGCAAGTGCCCACGCCTTGATCGCCATTGTGACGCCAATGAAGATCAGAAAGCCGGCGACGACGCGCTTCAGGAGTCTCGGCGGCAGGCGAAAGCCGATGCGAGTGCCCAGCCAGATGCCCGGCAGCGCGCCAAGCAGGAGCAGTGCCAGCATGTGGTAGTCGACCGAACCGGCGCCAGCATGGCCAAGTCCGGCGATGCCGGTGATCAGCACGGCATGCGCGAGATCCGAACCCACCAATGTCAGCGGTCGCTGACGCGGATACAACAGCAGCAGAATCATCATGCCGATGACGCCGGCACCGACCGACG
>DATCXY010000551.1:0-3129 GCA_036570585.1 Solimonas sp.
CGAGATCGATGCTGTCGGTATCGAGTGCATCGAAGCGCGTCGACGCGCGGCGGCTTTCGCGCTTCATGCGCGGCGCCTTGCCGAGCAACACCGGCATCGGCATGTCGACGGTATTGCTGCCCGACAACGTGTCTTCGACGATCAGCTGCTTTTCAGCCGTGGCGGTACCGACGACGGCATACGGGCAACGCTCGCGCGCGCAGATCGCAGCGAACGCGGCGACGTCTTCGGTCTTGATCGCGAGTGTGTATCGCTCCTGCGATTCATTGCACCAGATTTCCATCGGCGACAGCGCCGGATCAGCGGCTTGCACGTCGCGCAACTGGAAGTGGCCGCCGCGACCGTCGGCATCGACCAGTTCCGGCAGCGCATTGGAAATGCCGCCAGCACCGACATCGTGGATGGAGAGAATCGGATTGGCGGCGCCGAGCGCCCAGCAGGCATCGACGACTTCCTGGCAACGACGTTCGAGTTCCGGGTTGGCGCGCTGCACCGAGGCGAAATCGAGTTCGGCGCTCGACGCGCCGGTTGCCATCGACGACGCCGCGCCGCCGCCCAGACCGATCAGCATCGCCGGGCCGCCGAGCACGATCAGCTTGGCGCCCACGATCACTTCGCGCTTCTGCACATGCTCGGCGCGGATGTTGCCGTAGCCGCCGGCGATCATGATCGGCTTGTGATAGCCGCGATTGCGGCCGTCCGGCGTCACCGCTTCATAGGTGCGGAAGTAGCCGTTGAGATTCGGCCGACCGAATTCGTTGTTGTACGCGGCGGCGCCGAGCGGACCGTCGATCATGATCTGCAGTGCGCTCGCCATGCGCGGCGGTGTCGACAGCTTCGCTTCCCAGGGCTGCACGAAATCCGGAATGCGCAAGTTGGAAACCGAGAAGCCGGCGAGACCCGCCTTCGGCTTGCCACCGAGACCGGTCGCGGCCTCGTCGCGGATTTCGCCGCCGGCACCGGTGGCGGCACCCGGATGCGGCGAGATGCCGGTCGGATGATTGTGCGTCTCGACCTTCATCAGGATATGCACGGGCTCGTCGTGCGCGCGCCAGACGTGATCGCTTTCCGCAAACCAGCGCATCGCGGTGTGACCTTCGATCACCGACGCGTTGTCCTTGTACGCCGACAGCACGCCCTGCGGCGACGCGGCGTACGTCATCTTGATCATCTGGAACAGCGAGTGCGGCTGCGTCTCGCCGTCGACCGTGAACTCGGCGTTGAAGATCTTGTGGCGGCAATGCTCGCTGTTGACCTGCGCGAACATCATCAGCTCGGCATCGGTCGGGTTGCGATTCACCTCGCGGCTGTAATCGACCAGGTAGTCGATTTCGTCACCGGACAGCGCCAGCCCCCAGTCGCGATTGGCGGCAACCAACGCCTCGCGGCCACCGGCGAGTACGTCCACCAAGCGCAGCTCGCGGCGCGGTTGGCCGTCGAAGACATGCCGCAGCGTCGCCTCGTCGACCAGCACCGATTCGGTCATCGGATCATGCAATGCTGCCAGCGCGGCAGCCGGCAGCTCGCTCACACCTTCGAGCAAATACGCCCGGCCCTGCTCGATGCGGTGCACGCCTGCCAGGCCGCAAACCTTGGCGATGTCGGTAGCTTTGCTGGACCACGGCGACAACGTGCCGACGCGCGGCACCACGAACAGGCTCAGACCGGCCGCATCGAACGCCGCCGGTCCCGGTCCGAGCAGGCGCCGCAGATCGCTTTCCGCCGTGTTGTCCGCGTCGACCAGGTAGAAGTCGCGGCAGCGCAGCGTGCGCAGCGCCGGCGCATGAACGCGCAGACGGGCGAGCAGACGTTCGGCACGGAATGCCGACAAGGATTCGGCACCGGGGAGGATCGACAAGGCCATGAGCGGGAACGGCAGCAGGAAGTCCGCCATTTTCGCATGTTCCGGGGCTGGCTTCAGCGTCGAGCATCGCGGCTTGCACCGCTCTGGACCCACAATTCGCGTGGCCCTGTAGGAGCGCGCCTTGCGCGCGACCTCGCCACTGTCGCGCGCAAGGCGCGCTCCTGCAGAAAATCAGGCAGACGGTTGCTCCTGCAGACGGCATCTGCTGCAGGCGTCGCGCAAGCCGCGATCTGCGATGGCTAGCGCACTTCGCACCAGTCGACGCCATCCCGCTGATGCGCGCAGCGCAGGCCGGCATGGCCCTCACCGATCACGGCCCGCACCGCCGCCAGCGCCAGGTCCGGACGATTGTTGACCTCGGACAGATGCGTCAGCACCAAGTGCTGAAGGCGCCCGAGCTCGTAGCCTTCAAGCAGGCTCGCCGCCTGCCCGTTCGACAGGTGGCCGCGATCACCGCCGACGCGGATCTTGAGGCTGGCGTGGTAGGGGCCGATACGCAGCAACTCGGGATCGTGATTGCATTCGAGCATCAGCGCGTCGCAGGCACGCAGTGCGTCGCGCATGTGCGCGGAAATATGCCCGGCATCGGACAGGATGCCGATCTTCAGCGCCCCCGCCCGTACCACGTACTGACAGGGCTCGCCGGCATCGTGCGGTACCGGATACGGTTCGATCGCCAGACCGCCGATTTCGAAGCGCTGATGCGGACTGAAGCGCACCAGAGTCGGCACTTCCGGATCTTTCCATACGCGGTGGGTGCCGTAGGTCATGTAGACCGGCACGCCATGTTTGCGCGCCAGCCGGCCAACGCCACCCAGATGATCGGAATGCTCATGCGTGACGATCACCGCCGCCAGCGACGCCGGCTCGACGCCGAGTCGCAGCAGGCGCGCTTCGGTTTCGCGCAGCTGGAAACCGCAATCGACGAGGATCCGTGTGCTGCCGTGTTCGATCAGCGTGGCGTTGCCTTTGGAGCCGGAGCCGAGCATCGCGAAACGGATCATGGCCGGCTCACTTCAATGAACCACTTCGGTTTGATGCGACCAAAGTCGGTGCGGACGTTCCTTTTGAGTGCCTTTTTCGAATCGAGCACGACCGGCCCGTCCGGTCCACGCACGAACACCGCCCAGTGCCAGAACGCTTGATCGCATTCGAGATGCCATTTGGTCGCGAGCAGCGCCAGCGCCGGCAATTCGTTCCACGATCGGAACGGCGTTTCGCGTGGTGCGGCATGCAGATCGAAGTGCGCGAGCAGGCTGCGCACA
>DATCXY010000552.1:0-6456 GCA_036570585.1 Solimonas sp.
GCTCAGCGTGATTGGCACCTTGAGCTTGCGCTCGAAGTGCACGTCGACCAGCAGCCAGCGCGGCTCTTCCTGCTTCGATTTCGGATCGTAGTGATCGGACTTCGGATCGAACTGGGTCGGGTCCGGGTACGCATTCGACGCAATCGTCATCAGGCCATAGATGCCGGGCACCTTGCAGCTCGAATGGTAGAAGAAGGCCTGATCACCTTCCTTCATCTGGTCGCGGAACATGTTGCGCACCTGGTAGTTGCGTACACCGTCCCATTTTTCGGTCTGCTTCGGTCGCGATGCGAGATCGTCGATCGAAAAGCAGTCCGGCTCCGATTTCATCAGCCAATAGGCCATGCCACGCCCCAGGTAATGCCGCGCTCTGTGATCACCGCATCGAGCCGGACATCCCAGGCATCGTGCGGCAGTTGTTGGACCTGCTGGAGTGCATAAGCGTAGCCGAGATAGCGCGGTCGGTGCGCGATGCGCGGACGCGCCAGCCAGCGATCGTAGTAGCCGCCGCCGGCGCCCAATCGATTGCCATGCGCATCGAAGCCGATGAGCGGAACGATGATCGCGTCGAAGTCGGCACGCCGTGCGCGCTTGCCGCGTGCGGCGGGTTCATGAATGCCGTGACGATTGCGGCGCAACGGGGTGTTTTCTTCGAGCCATTCGAAATGCATCACGCCATCGCCAACGATGCGCGGCACCGCGATGCGGATCTGATGCGTGGCCAGCAATTGAAGCAGTGGCGCGGTGGCCATTTCGCTGCCGGTGTCCAGATAGATTGCAATGCGCCGCGCGCGCGATTCACGAAGGAGGCGCAGAGCGCGGCGCGCTGCCTGGTTTGCTGCGACGCGGCGCTGGCGCGCAGAAAGACGAAGGCGCCGCGTGCGAAGTTCGCGACGCAGCGCCTGTTTGATGAGGTAGGTGTCTCCCGCGTGTGCCGTCATCGATTTTCGACCTTGAGACTTAGTCTCAAGTGGGCACCACGCCACGCCTTTGGGCTTCCCACTACGAGGTGGGCCTGCACGCCCGGCTTGGTTATGGTTCCCGGGGTTTTGTAAATAGGCTCAAGGGTACCAAACCGATTTACGTACACCGCAGGAGACACGAGCAAAGAGTATCACGCGCGGCTTGCGCGCTTCGACCGCTCGTCACTCAAGCGCCATCGTTGAGTCGATATCGAGCGCAAGCTGACGCAGACGTTGAACGGATTCCGGGTCGGGCTGGGCGACGCCTTCGACGCCCTTGAGTTCGAGCAGTTCGCGCGCGATGTTGAGCGCGGCCATCACCGCGATGCGCTCGGCACCGAGCGCCTTGCCGCGCTTGCGGATACTGGTCATGCGTTCGTTGAGATAATCGGCCGACTTGACCAGCGCCTCATGTTCTTCCGGCGGGCAGGCGACGTTGTATTCCTTGCCCATGATGCGCACGGTGATGCTTAGCGACTCGGCGGGATCCTTCGCGCTCATGATTCCTGCTCCGATTCGAGCGAGCGCACACGCTCGACGATACCTTCGATGCGGCGGCGCAATTCGGCATTGAGCGCGAGCAGACGATCACGCTCCTGCAACGCGCGCTTCTCTTCGAGCCGCGATTGGCGATACGCCGCCATCAGGCGTTGCACGCGATCCTCAAGCTGCTGGATTTCGGCTTCAATCATTGCATTGGACAACAAAAAAGGCGGCGGCCCAGTATAGAACGTCTACCGGGGCCGCCGCCTGCCTGCGTGGCGGACTACATGCAGTGGTTTATTGCAGGATCAGGAATAGCGCTCCCGGACCGCGCCGCAGTTGCAGCAGCATCTGGCCCTTGCTGGATGCCAGCTTATTGAACTGATCAAGTGACTCGATCGGCTGACGGTTGACGGCGATGATGATATCGCCCGGTCGCAGGCCTGCCTTGGCAGCCGGCGAATCCGGCTGAACGGCCTTGACCACCACGCCACTATCGACATCGGCGGCGTTGGCGGTTTGCTCGTCGAGCGGCGCAAACGTGGCACCTGCGAGGCGCGGTGAGACGTCCTTGGTGAGGGCACTGGCATCGGCGATCTTGTCATCCTTGCCGATCTTGACCGAAATGTTCTTCGGCTTGCCGCCGCGATAGAGCTTGAGGTCGACCTTGTCGTCAACCCGCATCAAGCCGACCATGTTGCGCAGCTGACCAAAATCGAGGATCGGCTTGCCGTTGGCTTCGACGATCAGATCGCCGGCCTTGATGCCGGCCTTGTCTGCCGGAGACTTCGGCAACACACGACCGACCAATGCACCGCGGCTGCTCGGCAAGTTCAGTGCCTTGGCCAGTTCCGGGGTCACTTCCTGGCCGCCGACGATGCCGATATGGCCGCGCTCGACCGAGCCGTGTTCGATCAGCTGAGCCATGATCGTATGGACGAGGTTGACCGGAATCGCGAAGCCGATGCCGACGTTGCCGCCGGACTGTGAATAAATCATCGACGGCACGCCAACCAGTTCACCCTTCAGGTTGACGAGTGCGCCGCCGGAGTTGCCGGGGTTGATCGATGCATCGGTCTGAATGAAACCGCCGAGCCCGTCGCTGATGCCGGTGCGGCCAAGCGCCGAGACGATGCCGCTGGTGACGGTCTGGCGCAGGTTGTACGGCGAGCCGATCGCGACCACGAAATCGCCGACCTGCAGCCCGTCGGAGTCGCCGAGCGGCAGCGCGGTGAGATTGTCGGCCTTGATCTGCAGCACCGCTATATCGGTACCGTCGTCGCGACCGACCAGCTTGGCGTCGAACTCGCGATCATCGTTGAGGCGAACCTTGATCTCCTTGGCATCCTTGACGACGTGGTTGTTGGTGATCACGTAGCCTTTGCCGGCGTCGACGATGACACCGGAGCCGACCGACTGGAATTCGCGCTCCTGCGGCTGGTCGGGCGCATTGAAGAAGCGTCGGAAGAACGGGTCATCCATCAACGGGTTATGAACTTCGACCTCGCCGGTGACGGAAATGTTGACGATCGCCGGCATCACCGGTTTCAACATCGGTGCCAGCGACGGCACGCCGCCCTGCACAGGCAGCTGCTGGTTCGTGGGTGTGGCCGGAATATCGGCGCGCGCTGGCGTCGGCGCCGACGACATCATGAACGCGGCGGCGAGGATCGACGCTGATACCGCGAGCGGTGCAACAAGCTTGACGACGAATTCTTTGGACATCGAAAAGATCTCGGATCACGCTGCGACAGGCAGCGGCGGATAGACCGCAGTGGGAAATAATAGTTGCAAGCGAATGCGGCGCTCAGCGCAGTCGGATCGCCGGATTGAGGCTGTAGCGGCCGACCAGTGCGGCGCGAGCCAACACGTGACCGGCGATCGCGGCACGCAATTCGGCAAGCGAAAATCCAGCCTTCAGGCCACAGTGCGCGATGCCGAGCGCCAGCACTTCGAAGTGATAGCGATGCACGCGCTCGTCATTCCACGGCGGGCAAGGACCGTCGTAGCCGAGATAGCGACCTTCCATCGCCGCATCGCCCGCGAACCAGCCGGTGTAATCGTTGAGTCCCTGTTGGCTGCCGTCCGGACCGCGCGGTGCCGCCTTGCCATGGGCGACAACGCCGGCACTGCACGCACCTTCGGCAATCTCGGTCACGGTCGGCGGAATATCAACGAGTAGCCAGTGCACGAACTCGGCGCGCGGCAGTCTCGCAGACACGCTGCGACCTTCGCGATTGACGTCATCGGGGCGGGTTGGCGCATCGCCGTCGATCATTGTCAGCACGAAGCTTTTCGTCGTGGCCGGTGCACCGCGCCAGGTCAGCTGCGGATTGCGGTTGTGGCCCAGGCGGACATGGCCGAACGGCGCCTGCACCGCAAATGCGCAGCGTCCGGGGATACGGCCGCTCGCTGGCAGACTGCGACTGGATAATTTCATGTGAGCTCCTTGCATCATGGCGCGCGGCTTCAGTGCCAGCGCGGTAGCGTGGTTTCCGCGACGCTGCGGCGCAGGCCGAGGCCAAGCTTCACGAGTCCCTCGGACAGGCGTTGCGCCAAGGCCTGACGGCGGCGGAAACGCAGACTGAACAATTCGGCATCTTGGGTTCGTGCCAGCAGGTAATCGTCACTGGTCTGCAATTGGTCGACCAGTTTCAACTCCAGCGCCTGGCTGCCAAACCAGTGTTCGCCGGTCGCAACGCGGTCAATATCGAGCTGCGGTCGATATTCGGCAACAAAGCGCTTGAACAGCGCATGAGTCTCCTCGATCTCGACGCGAAATTTCTCACGGCCGGCGTCGGTATTTTCGCCGAACAGGGTCAGCGTGCGCTTGTAGTCGCCAGCGGTATGCAGCTCGTAATCGACATCGAGCCGTTTCAGCAGGCGATGGAAGTTCGGCAGTTGCGCCACCACACCGATCGAACCGACGATGGCGAACGGCGCGGCCAGTACCTGATCGGCGACGCACGCCATCATGTAGCCACCGCTGGCCGCGACCTTATCGACCGCGACCGTCAACTTGATGCCGGCAGAGCGCAGTCGCGCCAGTTGCGAAGCTGCCAGACCATAGCCATGCACCATGCCGCCTTCGCTGTCGAGTTGCAGCAGCACCTCGTCTTGCCCGGGGCGGGCAATCTGCAGCACGGCGCTGATCTCTTCACGCAGCGATTCGACGGCCGACGCCTGCAGGTCGCCATGAAAACGTAGCGTGTAGACACGAGGCTTTTCGGGTGTCTGCCCTTTCTTCGCCAGTTTTTCGCGCGACTTGGCATCATGTTTGCGCTGCTTGTCGAGCGCCTTCAACTGCGCCCCGTCGAGGATCTCGTCGCGAACCGTGTCGGCCAGGTGCTCGAACCGGCGATTGAGATTGCGGACCTCGAGGCGCTCCGGTCCGCCGCTGCTGCGTGCGTCACGGACCAGCCCGAACACGACGATCGCGATCACGAGCAGGGCAATGACCCAGGTCACCGTCTTGGCAAGAAACAGGGCGTAGGGAAACAAAAATTCGGTCATGGGGGACTTTGGGTCGGTTCAATGCTGGAAAATAGGGTAGTTGCACGGCAGAATCGTTTCTGCAGCTATGGAAGGCAAGTTCAGCAACCAGTAACGTTTTTTGATCTATGCTGCGCTGCAAACCAGCTTGCGTATACTAGTCAGGCTGAAAAAAAGCGCTTTCTAGCGATCTGGACAATCAAGAGGTTGGGAGATTCGGCGATGAACAAAATGCACCGTGCCGGTCTGGCGCTCGTGCTCGCTGCCTGTGCCATGCCGGCGCTTGCGCAGGAATCCGAGCAGGAGATGCGGCCGTATGTCAGTGGCGGTTATACCTACACCTATCAGGACAATGACCGTAACTCGGACAATGGCAACGGCTGGTTTGTTGGGGTCGGCAAGGCCATCAATCAGTATTGGGGCTGGGAACTGAGCGGGTCGTGGGACCAGTTCGACAGCGACGGTGTTGCCAATCCGAACAACTGGCGCCAGTACGGTGCCAAGCTCGACGGCATGTTCTTCTATTCGCGTGACCGGGCGTTCTCCCCATACGTGGGCGTGGGCGTCGGTGGCATGCGCAGTGAACTGAAGACCACGTCCGACAAGTCGACCGATCCTTTCGTCGATGCCGGTGTCGGCTTCTTCAAGTATTTCGGTGACAGCAATTACGGCCTGCGCGCCGATGTCCGCTATCGCTGGCTCGATGCAGGTGATGTCGCGGGCTCCAACAGCTTCGGCGAACCCGTCGTCAAGATTGGCCTGGTCGCCGCACTGGGTGCGAAGCCCGCCAGCGCAGCCGAAACTGCCAAGGATTCGGATGGCGACGGTGTGCCGGACGACGCCGATCTGTGCCCGGGAACCGCCCAGGGCGTGAAGGTTGATGCCAAGGGTTGCCCGCTGGATTCGGACGGTGATGGCGTACCGGATGGCATCGACCAGTGCCCGGGCACGCCGCCTGGCGTTGCGGTTGACGCCAAGGGTTGCCCGACCACGCTCGGTTCCGGTCGCTTCAAGATCATGGGTACGGGCGCCGATCTTCGCTTCGAAGACGTGCATTTCGCCTTCGACAAGTCGGACCTGACCGACTATTCCAAGCAGATGCTTGATGATGCGGCCAACGTCGTCTCCAAGGTCTCGGAGCAGTATCCGAGCCTGAAGGTCGACATTTCCGGTCATACGGACTCGACCGGCAGCGACGGCTACAACCAAGGCCTGTCGGAACGTCGCGCCAACGCAGTCAAGCAGTATCTGCTGCGCAAGGGCGTCGAGCCGGGTCGTCTGAGCACCTATGCTTACGGCGAGTCCAAGCCGGTCGCGACCAACGACACCGAAGAAGGGCGTGCACAGAACCGTCGTGCGGAAACCCGCACTCGCGGCGAATAAGCGGCACCTCCAGCGGTAATTTAAAAGCCCCCGCTGCGCGAGCAGCGGGGGCTTTTTGCTTTCGATGGGGCTGGGCGGACGCGCCGCTTCAGACCGGTGCGATCGCCTCTAGAAGCCGCGTTCCAGCATTGCGATC
>DATCXY010000553.1:0-1624 GCA_036570585.1 Solimonas sp.
CACTCGGGGCGAACGGCAAATATATTCTCAACTCTCTCCCTTCCCGTTCATGCCGAGTGCCGCCGCAGGCGGTGTATCGAGGCACGCACATTGTTTGATGCCAATCACATTACAGTCCCGTCGTTCGCGACCAGAGTACCGCAGTCCAGGCCCAGATCAGATTGATGGCCCAGATCACGATTGGCGCGAGCAACCCGAGTTGCAGCCCTAGCCAGCCCTGACCGGACTGGAACGGAAAAATCCATAGCAGCGTGACCAGCGTCGGCGCCAGACTGAGCACGATGCCACGCACGAACACCGAGCCGCCGATCGGCAGCACCAGCTGCAAGCCCCAGAGTCCACCGACGATCAGCCGCGGGTACAGCCAGTACAAACCGAGCACCGGTGCGATTGCGACATGCAGTTTCGCCAGTACACCGAAATGCCCGAATGCCCACAGTGCGATGCTGGCGACCAGTGCCGCCGCCAGTCCAGCCGCGTACGCGAGCGAGAGGCGACGCAGCATCAGATGAAACTCCGCTGCTCGCCGCTGCCACTCGAAATGTTCTCGATGCAGCGTCCGCACAGCGTTGGATGCTCGGCGTGCTGGCCGACATCGGCGCGCTGATGCCAGCAGCGTTCGCACTTGGCGTGTGTCGACGGTTCGGCAGCGATGAACACGGCCGGACCGCCTTCGGTGCTGGCCGCGACCGCGTGAGCGGGCTTCGCCGCCAGCGGTGCGATCGTGGCAGCAGACGTGATGAACCAGAAGCGCAGTTCGTCGCCGACCGCACGCAGTGCTTCGGCCGCGGCTCCATCGGCATACAGCGCGACTTCGGCGTTGAGGCCGGAGCCGATCTTGCCGGCGACACGCAGTTCCTCGAGCACCTTTTTGACCGGCTCCCGCACGGCCTTCAGTGCCGTCCAGTCGACTGCCGTATCCGGCATTTTCGGGAACACGTACCAGGGCTGCGCGAAGATCGTCTGGCTGCGGTCGCCAGGCAGCATGTTCCAGATCTCGTCGGCGGTGTACGACAGGATCGGCGCGATCCAGCGCACCAACCCTTCAGCGATGTGCAGCAGCGCGGTCTGTGCCGAGCGACGTGCGAGCGACGCTTTCGGCAGCGTGTAGAGACGATCCTTGAGGATGTCGAGATACAGGCCGCCGAGATCGGTGACGCAATAATTGTGCAGCTTGTGGTAGACGAGATGAAACTCGCGGCGACCGTAGGCCGCCTTCAGTTCTTCCTGCAAGGCGGCGGCCTGCGCGATCGCCCAGGCATCGACTGCGACCAACTGGTCCGGGGCGACCAGATCCGTCGCCGGATCGAAATCCTTGAAGCTGCCGAGCAGATAGCGCGCCGTGTTGCGGATGCGGCGATACGCATCGGCCATGCGCGCAAGCAGCTTGTCGGAGATCGCGATCTCGCCCGAATAGTCGCTGGCCGCGACCCACAGACGCAGCACGTCGGCGCCGAGTGTCTTGGTGACCTGCTGCGGCGCGACGACATTGCCGAGCGACTTCGACATCTTGCGGCCCTGCTCGTCGACCGTGAACCCATGCGTCAGCACTTGCTTGTACGGCGAGCGGCCGCGCATCGCCACCGAGGTCAGCAGCGAGGACTGGAACCAGCCGCGATGCTGG
>DATCXY010000554.1:0-4497 GCA_036570585.1 Solimonas sp.
GTGGCAGCGGATGCAGCATGATGCGGCGCGCGCCGACCGCACCCGCGACGCTGAGGGCGATCGAGCTCTCGTAGCGATCGTCGCGTTCCCAGAACGCTTCGAGCGTGCGCATGACCGCCTTGTCCTGATTGAGTCCGAACCAGAAGAACGCCTCGCGACCGAGCACGATCAGGTGTTCGCCGCGCCAATCATCGGCGAGCACCTGCGCCATCAGCGGCTGGTAGCGCTTCTTGATCTTGGTCGACCAGGCCTTGTTGCCGACCGGTTTGTACGGAACCGTGTTCGCCCAGAAATAATCAAGGCCGATCAAGCGCGACGCGGCGAAGTCGGGAAGCGGCTGGCCATGGCGATGCTGGTACAGCGCGCGGCGCACGAGCTGGCCGCCGGCGCCGATGAAAGGTTCCTGATGTTGGACCTCGTCGCGGCCTGGATCGCGGCCGAAGAAGCCAATGGGCGAGCGCGGATTGCCGTGCGCGACCAGCGGTTCGAGCGGATCGCGGTCGAAGCGTGCATAGCATTCGACATCAATGCCGTCGGTGCTTGCCGCCAGCGCGCGAAAGACGCTGCGCTGGGCGGCGGTCAGCGTGGAATTGAAATCGGACATGAGGCGATGATCGGAACAGATCGGTATCGAGGGTCTCGACCTTACATGGAGCGCGCGCTTCTCGCCGCGGTCGCGCCCAAGGGACGCTCCTACAATGGGCGCGCGACGACAGGAGATAAGCGGCGTGGAAGACTGGGTGCAACGTGCGCTGGCGCGCTGGCCGAATGTGCCGGCGCTGTACGGCTGGTTGCGTCTCGACCGCCGCGGCCGCTGGTTGATACGCGACGAGCCCATTTCACGGCCGCAGATCATTGACACGATCAACCGCAACTACGCCGCCGATGCGCGCGGCTGCTGGTATTTCCAGAATGGCCCGCAACGCGGCTACATGGCGCTTGATGTTGCGCCGTTCGTGCTGCATGTGGCCGATGATGGCGAGCGTTTGCTCACGCACAACGCGCTACCGGTGGAACGCCCCGCACGTGCGTATCTCGATGACGAAGGTTCGCTGCTGCTCGCCACTGAACACGGCGCCGCGCATCTGGCAGACACGGAACTCGAATGGGCGCTGCAGCGGATCAGCGGTGCGGCGGCGACGCTGACGGATGACGAACTGAGTGCGGCGCTGGAACAGCCCTCGCGCAGCGCGACGACACTCAAGCTGCGCTATGCCGGAACGCAAATTCCGTTGTGGCGGCTCGATCGTGCAGACACCGAAGTGACGCTCGGCTTTGTGCGCGTGCCGGCGCCGGGCTGAAGCGGCCTAAGGCAACGCTGAATAAGCTGCTGCGCTCGGCAGGGCGCGCGAGGGCGGTGCTCCCGGCCCACGCTGCGGCGTGGGCGTCCTCGCGCGCCCTGCCTTCGCTCGCGACGCTTGTTCAACGATTCAGCGGACTAGCAGTCGACGCCGGCCTGGTTGCGCTTGAAAATTTCCTTGGCGTCAAGGTGATCGCACCCAGCGTCCGCCGCCAGCGCCGGATCGAGATGGTATTTGCCGTCGGGCTTCAGCTCGGAGCCCTTGTAGTGGTATTTGCCGTCTTCGCCACGCGAGCAGCCACGCGGATGGTATTTGCCATCCATGCCGAGAAACGAACCGGGCGGATGATATTTGCCATCGGCGCCGACGAATGAATTGCGCGGATGGTACTGGCCGTCCTCGCCGAGGAAATAGCCTTCCGGGCGGTACTTGCCGTCCGGAAACAGGATCTCGCCTGCCGGATGATATTGCCCATCGGTGCCGAGGAACGCTCCCGGCGCGTGGTAACGGTTGTCGCTACCGAGGAAATATTCCTTGGGGTAGTAGACGCCGTCCGCGCCGAGCTGTGCGCCGGCCTTCTTCTTGCCGCTGATACCACGCGATTTGCTGATGACAGCCACATTCGCCTCCTTGGGGCGCGATGGGGAACGGCCAGCGCGAATGTCGCGATCTGCAGCATCGCGGGGCAGGAAATACCGCATTCCCGAGCGTTTGGCCGTCGGGCAAGATAGCACGATGCGACTTTTTTAGCCTGCCGGAGCCGGCCGTGGCGGGTACTTCAGGGCTGATTGTGGGCGCTTTGGCGTCCGGCGCGGCTGTGATTGGCGACGTGCTCGGGATCTTCGTGCAGCAGCTTGCGCGTCACGCCATTGGTCCAGCCAAAGCCGTCCTGCAACGGATATTCGCCGCCGCCGCCGCCACGCGCGCCGCCATCGACATGACGCAGGACGTATTTCTCCACCAGCTTGCTTTCACGTTCGTAGACGGCGGAGACGGTGTGTAGCCAGCGGCTCGCAATCTGCGCAGCGATCGCATGGCCGCCGTAGTTGCGCAGGCCTTCGATCGCCTGCCACTGCAGCGGTGCCCAGCCGTTAGGCCGATCCCACTGCTCGCCGTGGCCGGCCTCGGTCGTCGCCAGCCCGCCATCGGCCAGCAGACGATCCATCATCGTGTCGGCGCAGCGCTGCGCCTGTTCGTTGCTGGCGACGCCGGTGAATAGCGGCGCGGCGGTTGCCGCGCTCAGGATTTCACGGCGTTTGCCGAGCTGCCAGTCGTAGTCGTAGAACGCGCCGGTTACGTCGTCCCAGAGATAGCGGTGAATTGCTTCCTGACGCGCGTGCGCGAGCTTGTCGAAGCGCACGGCGGTCGGCTCGTCGCCACCGGCGTCGCTGAGCCGCGCGATCTGCATTTCGAGCTTGTACAGATAGCTGTTGAGATCGACCGGCAGGATCGCGGTGGTGCGGATGCTCGATAGCTCCCCGGCGCTGGCGAGCCAGCGCGAGCTGAAATCCCAGCCGCTGGCGGCCCCGGCGCGCAGGTCGCGGTAGACCTCGTGCGGCGGTCGTGTCGACTGCTTCGCGGTGACGACGTCTTCGCGATACGACTCCTCGCGCGGCGTGTCGCGGTCATCCCAGTAGCGATTGAGCAGCGTGCCGTCGTCCAGCCGCAGACAATGGCGGCGCGCCTCTCCGCGACGCAGTTCATCGGCGCCTTCCATCCAGAACGCATATTCCTTGCGGAGCTGCGGCAGATAATGCAGCGCCCGCTCGATGCCCTTGGCCTCGAACAGCTCGACCATCATCGCGAACATCGGCGGCTGCGAGCGGCTCAGGTAATAGCTGCGATTGCCGTTCGGCACATGGCCGTAGGTGTCGATCAGATACGCGAAATTGTCCGCCATCGCCCGCAGTAGATGCGGCCGGCCGCTCTCGGCAAGGCCCAGCATGGTGAAATACGAATCCCAGTAATACAGCTCGCTGAAACGGCCGCCCGGCACCACGTAGCGCGTCGGCAGCGGCAGCAGCGATGAGCGCTGCGGATGCTCCTTCGGGCTGCGCGTCAGCACATCCCACAGTGAATCGATGTGCTCGCACAGCGACTGGTCGGGATCGGACTCGTAGCCGCTGGCAGGTGCCACCGGCGCATTGAAATTTTCGGTGACAAAGTCTGCGAGCTCGAAGCCGTCGTGCTTGTTCCGCTCCCGATATGCGGCAAGGATCTGTTCCGGATCGCGGCGCGGCGCACAGTCGACGAAGGTCTTGCTGTCGTCGAACACGCACGACATCTGGACCTCGACGAACAATTCCTGGTAGCGGTCGGCCGGCGTCAGCGTGTCGGCCGGCGCGACGTGTGCGACCTTCGCTTCGGCGTTGTCGCGATCACCGGCATTCATTGTTCGCTGTAATTCCACAGCAGGCCACCATCGACGACCAGTGTCGTGCCGGTCACGTATGCGGCGTCGTCGGAGGCGAGATAGACGACCGCACCGGCGACGTCATCCGGCTTGCCGAGCCTTTGCAGCGGAATGTTGCCGAGCAGTGCCGTCAACAGCTCCGGCGTGTTCAGCAACTTGGTGTTGATTGGGGTCTCGACCGCGCCGGGCGCGATGTTGTTGACGTTGATGCCGAGCGGCGCAAGCTCGATCGCCAGATTGCGCATCATCATTTTCATGCCGCCCTTGCTCGCGCAATAACTGGTGAAATGCGGGAACGGCAGCTCCTCATGGACGGAACTGATGTTGATGATGCGGCCGGGTCGGCTGGTGTTGCGCAAGTGCCGCACAAAAGCCTGCGTGACGAAGAACGCGCCCTTCAGATTGATATTGAGCACGAGGTCGTAGTCGGCCTCGGTGACATCCCAGAAATCGGCACGCCGTTCGACGCCGGCATTGTTGACGAGGATGTCGATCGCGCCGAATTTTTCGACCGCCTCATCAATGACACGATGATCGTCCGCGGCGCAGCCGATGTCGCCGGCGATAACGTAGCTGCGCCGACCTTCAGCTTCGACCATCTCCCGCGTTTCATGCGCGTTGTCGCCGGCGAGTCGATCCTCGACGATGACATCCGCGCCTTCGCGCGCGAGCCGGATTGCAATCCCGCGGCCGATGCCCCGGCCACTGCCGGTCACCAGCGCGGTTTTTCCTTGCAGTCTCATCGCCGCCTCCTTGCGTGGCAGCGTAGAGCCTAGCCTGCGT